>NZ_JABWRO010000143.1:0-13248 GCF_014268985.1 Pseudomonas sp. RW10S2
TGGGAGCGGGCTTGTCCCGCGATTGGGCCGCAAAGCGGCCCCGAGGATCTCGAATCAGACCACCCCCTGCGCCAGCATGGCATCCGCCACTTTCACGAAGCCGGCGATGTTCGCGCCCTTGACGTAGTTGACCGAGCCATCGGCTTGCTCGCCATAGTGCACGCACGCATGGTGGATCGACTGCATGATCGCATGCAGCTTGCTGTCCACCTCACCCGCCGTCCACAGCAGGCGCATGGCGTTCTGCGACATCTCGAGGCCCGACACCGCAACGCCACCGGCGTTGGACGCCTTGCCCGGTGCGAACAGGGTGCCCGCCTCGATGAACACATCCACCGCCTCGAGCGTGGTCGGCATGTTGGCGCCTTCGGCGACGCAGACGCAGCCGTTGCGCAGCAAGGCGCGGGCGTCCTCGACGTCCAGTTCGTTCTGGGTGGCGCACGGCAGGGCGATATCGCACGGCAGGCTCCACGGCGTCTGGCCCTTGCGGAACTCCAGGCCAAAACGCTCGGCCAGCTCGCTGATGCGGCCACGCTTGACGTTCTTGAGTTCCATCAGCGCATCCCACTGCTCGTCGTTCAGCCCGGCCTCGCAGAACAGCGTGCCTTCGGAGTCGGACAGCGAAATCACCTTGCCGCCCAGGTCCATGACCTTGCGCGCCGCATACTGGGCCACGTTGCCAGAACCGGAGATGGCCACGCGACGCCCGTCGATACGCAGGTGTTTACGCTTGAGCATCTCCTCGGCGAAGTACACGCAGCCGTAGCCGGTGGCTTCCGGCCGGATCAGGCTGCCGCCATAGGTCATGCCCTTGCCGGTCAGCACCGAGGTGAACTGGTTGGCCAGGCGCTTGTACTGGCCGAACATGAAGCCGATCTCACGGGCGCCAACACCGATATCACCGGCCGGCACGTCGAGGTCGGCGCCGATGTGGCGGTACAGCTCGCTCATGAATGCCTGGCAGAAGCGCATGACTTCGGCATCGCTCTTGCCCTTGGGGTCGAAGTCCGAGCCACCTTTGCCGCCGCCCATGGGCAGCGAGGTCAGCGAGTTCTTGAACACCTGTTCGAAGGCCAGGAACTTGAGCACGCCTAGGTTCACCGACGGGTGGAAGCGCAGCCCGCCCTTGTACGGGCCGATGGCGCTGCTCATCTGGATGCGATAGCCGCGGTTGACCTGGACCTTGCCCTGGTCATCGACCCACGACACGCGGAACAGCACGGCACGCTCCGGCTCGACCATGCGTTCGAGGATGCCGGCCTGCAGGTAGTGGGGGTTGGCTTCGAGGAACGGCCAGAGGCTGCGCAGCACCTCTTCGACAGCCTGGTGGAATTCGGGCTGGGCAGGGTCACGCTGCTTCAGGCGTGCGAGGAAATGGTCGACGGATTCGATCATGGTAGACATCTCACCAAGAGGATTGGACTTATTGATTTTTTCCGGACTCTATCAAGAAGCAATCGCACTGGAACAGGGCAAAATGTCGTTTTTCTGAATTTTTTTGGTGCGTTTTATATAAATGTATACAAACCGTCACCGAGGTGTGGCATTCGCGGGCAAGCCCGCTCCTACAAGGGCTTGGACCGGCAAGCTTCCCTTGTAGGAGCGGGCTTGCCCGCGAATGAAGCACCACCGCTCCCAGCAAGGCACAAAAATGGGGCCCCTGAGGGCCCCATCCTTGTGCAACAAAAACCGGCTTACTGCGCCAGCTTCTTGTGCCGTACCCGGTGCGGCTGGGCAGCAGCGTCGCCCAGGCGTTTCTTGCGATCGGCTTCGTACTCGGTGTAGTTGCCCTCGAAGAACACCACGTTCGAGTCGTCCTCGTAAGCCAGGATGTGGGTCGCCACGCGGTCCAGGAACCAACGGTCGTGGGAAATCACGATGGCGGCGCCCGGGAAGTCCAGCAGGGCTTCCTCCAGCGAACGCAGGGTCTCGACGTCCAGGTCGTTGGACGGTTCGTCGAGCAGCAGAACGTTGCCGCCCTCTTTCAGGGTCAGTGCCAGGTGCAGACGGCCACGCTCACCACCGGAGAGGTCCTTGACGAACTTCTGCTGGTCGCCGCCCTTGAAGTTGAAACGGCCCACATAAGTGCGCGACGGGATCTCGTAGTTGCCGATGCGGATCTGGTCGGAACCGTCGGAGATCTGCTGGAACACGGTCTTGCTGCCGTCCAGGTCCTCGCGGCTCTGGTCGACGCAGGCCAGTTGCACGGTTTCACCGATCTCGATGCTGCCCGAGTCCGGCTGCTCCTTGCCCATCAGCATGCGGAACAGGGTCGACTTACCGGCGCCGTTACCGCCGATAACGCCGACGATGGCGCCTTTTGGCATGGAGAACGACAGGTTGTCGATCAGCACGCGGTCGCCATAGCCCTTGGAGACGTTCTTGAACTCGATGACCTTGTCGCCCAGGCGCGGACCTGCCGGGATGTAGATCTCGTTGGTCTCGCTGCGCTTCTGGAACTCCTGCGACTGCATCTCTTCGAAACGCTGCAGGCGAGCCTTGGACTTGGACTGGCGGGCCTTGGCGCCTTTGCGCACCCACTCCAGTTCCTCTTTCATGGCCTTCTCGTGGGCGCTCTGCTGCTTGGATTCCTGCGCCAGACGTTCCGACTTGGCCTCCAGCCAGCCCGAGTAGTTGCCTTCGTACGGGATGCCCGCGCCGCGGTCCAGTTCGAGGATCCAGCCGGCGACGTTGTCGAGGAAGTAACGGTCGTGGGTAATGGCGACCACGGTGCCAGGGAAGTCGTGCAGGAAGCGCTCCAGCCAGGCCACCGAGTCGGCGTCCAGGTGGTTGGTCGGTTCGTCCAGCAGCAGCATGTCAGGGGCCGACAGCAGCAGGCGACACAGGGCCACACGACGCTTCTCGCCACCAGACAGGTGCTCGATGCGCGCATCCCAGGCCGGCAGGCGCAGAGCGTCGGCAGCGACGTCCAGCTGACGCTCCAGGTTGTGACCGTCAGCGGCCTGCAGGATGGCTTCGAGCTTGGCCTGTTCGGCGGCCAGCTTGTCGAAGTCGGCATCCGGGTCGGCGTAGGCGGCGTAGACCTCGTCCAGGCGCGCCTGGGCGTCCTTGATCACGCTGACCGCTTCCTCGACCACTTCACGCACGGTCTTGTTCGGGTCCAGCTGGGGCTCCTGCGGCAGGTAGCCGACATTGATGTCGGGCATCGGACGGGCTTCGCCGTCGAATTCCTTGTCGACACCCGCCATGATCCGCAGCAGCGTGGACTTACCGGCGCCGTTCAGGCCCAGCACGCCGATCTTGGCGCCGGGGAAGAACGACAGGGAGATGTTCTTGAGAATTTCCCGCTTCGGCGGCACGACCTTGCTCAGCCGATGCATGGTGTAGACGTATTGAGCCAAAACCAAGCCCTCTATATGGATAGGTAAAGACATCGACGATCGCCCTGAACGGGTCAGGGCGATCTGTATTCGAGGTGTCGTTGAACAAAGCTGGCCATTCTACGCCAAGTCTTGGTGAATGGCTGCCATGTGCAGGATCTGCACGTCGGCATTGCGCGAGCGATCAGACGTGACGCTGCTTGCCCTTGCCGCGCGGCAGGCGCGACCGCCCGCTTTCTTCGGCCAGGCGCGCGGCCCAGGCGGCCTTGACGCTGAAACCGCCGGTGCGGACCGGGGTCTCGACGGTCTTGCCGGCCGGCTTGCTCGCCGGTTTGCTCACAACCTTCGCTGCAGGTTTCACCTCGGCGGCAACAACCGCGACTTCGGCCGGCTCGAGCGCAGCCTTGGCCGACTTGCGCAGCTCGGCCAGCGACGGCGTCTTGCGCTGGGCAGCCGCAGCGTCGGGCTTGGCGAACGAGCGCTGGCAGGACTTGCAGGATACGTCGTCGGCCACGGCAGTGCTGACCAAAGTCTGACTGCTGCGCCCACAGGCGGAATCGAGGCCATTGGTGGAATAGTGGGTAACCAAACCGTGCTTCTCCGATGCGTTGACTATGAAACGGCCGGCATTCTCGCACAGGTTGCAGGGGCTTGCCGAACACCCGGCCGGTGCCGGGACGAGACATATCGGCTGGCACTTTGCCATAATCCAAGGCATGCTAGGGTCCGTCTGAAATGTGTCTGCGCGAAGGCCAGACAAGGCAAAACGGGGGGAGGAAGCGCAGTGTACTGGAGTACATGAGCATTCCGAGCCACGTTTCAACGCAGTATGGGCGAGTGCAGATACATATCAGACAGAGCCTAGCCGCTTTCGTATGTCCGGCCTTATAGTGCGCCACGGCGGCATGCCGCGTGCATGATCCCCCCTGCCTTCGCCAGCCCAATCGCAGGACCAACGCTTGACCAACTTCACCCGACCGCCCATCCAGCGCCCTGCGCCGCCTGCTTCGTTGCGAGGCTCGCTCAAGGGTGCGCTTGCCCTGCTGGCCCTGGTCCTGCTGGGGCTGTTGTTCTGGCAACTGTTCTCGCAGTTCCGCCACACACAGGCCGACCTGCGCCAGCAAAGCGTGGCGACGAGTGCGGAACTGGCCCACCACCTGACCCTGAACATGGCGCTCAAGGCGCAGCAGGCCATGAATCTGCTGCAGCCCTACGTCAAGCCGCCGTCGCCTGCGGCCCTGCCGGCGCTGCTGCAGACACTCAGGGGACGCTTGCCGGCCTTGCGTGGCCTGGCCTGGCTGGACAGCAACGGGCAAATCCGCGGCGACAGCCTGCGCGACAGCCCCGACCGCCAAACGATCGACGGCCTGGTACGTCTGAACCAGGGTAACGCCTACTTCTATGGTAATTCGAGCGACAACCAGCTGGTCTACCTGCTGCTGCGCCAGCCCACCGAACAAGATCGCGGCTACTGGCTGCTGCGCCTGTCCGCCGACTACTACCAGGAGCTGACCAGCAAGCTCAACACACAGTTCCACCCGCTCTGGCTGCTGGAAAACAGCCGTGACGGCGCAGTGATCGAGCGCAGCGGTGTCGCCCACGCCAACCCATCGGCGCTGCACAGCGTGCTGCTGGCCTTCATCGACAACAGTACATGGCAGGTCCGCGGCCTGCACGACCCGGCCTCGGCCCGCGATAAACTGTTGCCGGCCCTGCTGGGCAAGAGCCTGCTGGTGCTGTTCTGCGCCCTGCTGCCGGGCCTGGCGCTGATCAACATGCGCCGCCGCCAGCAGGCCCTGCAGGAAGACCGCCGGCGCTATCAGGATATCTTCGAGAGCACCGGCGTGGCCCTGTGCGTGCTCGACCTGTCGAGCCTGCCCGGCCAGCTCGATCGCTACCACCTGCGCAACCTCGCCGCGCTCAAGCAGAGCCTGGCACTGGAGCCGAGCCTGCGCCGCAACCTGCTGCAGGAACTGAAGATCACCGAGATCAACGAAGTTGCACGCCAGTTGCTCAACGTGACCTGCAACGAGGGCGCCTGGCAGCGGTTGATCGAGGGCAGCGGCGACGGCCGCGAGAGTATAGGCATGCAGTTGCTCGACGCCCTGATCGAACAGCGCGCGCAGTTCGAGTTGGAAGTACGCCTGCCCTCGCCACTGGGAGGCGAGCTGCACCTGTGGCTGATGGCCCGCCTGCCCCAGCAGCGGCGCGACTATCAGGCCGTGATACTCAGCATCAGCGACATCACCAGCCGCAAGCAGGTCGAACTGTCGCTGCTCGAACGTGAAAGCTTCTGGTCGGACGTCGTGCGTACCGTACCCGACCAGCTCTACGTTCAGGACGTGCACAACCGGCGCATGATCTTCAGCAACCGCCACCTGGGGCAAACCCTGGGCTACGACCGCTCGGAGCTTGCGCAGATGGGCGATCACTTCTGGGAGCTGCTGCTGCACCCCGAGGATGCCGAGCACTACCGCAGCCTGCGCCAGCAACAGCGCGACAGCGGTCACAGCCAGTCGCTGCACTGCCAACTGCGCTTCCGCCACCGCGACGGCGGCTGGCGCTGCTACGACATCCGCGAGCAGGTCCTGGCCCGCGATGGCGAAGGCCAGGTCACGCGGATCATCGGCGTGGGCAAGGACGTCACGGTGCAGATCGAGGCCAGCCAGTCGCTGCGTGACAGCGAGCAGCGCTACCGGATGCTCGCCGAAAGCATCAGCGACGTGATCTTCTCCACCGACAACCAGTTGCAGCTCAACTACATCAGCCCCTCGGTGCAGACGGTGCTGGGCTATCCGGTGGACTACATCTTCGACAACGGCTGGCCATCGATCATCGCCAACCCCTCCCAGCTCAGCGGC
The DNA here is from genome assembly GCF_014268985.1 of Pseudomonas sp. RW10S2. Classification (NCBI taxonomy): domain Bacteria; kingdom Pseudomonadati; phylum Pseudomonadota; class Gammaproteobacteria; order Pseudomonadales; family Pseudomonadaceae; genus Pseudomonas; species Pseudomonas sp. RW10S2. The sequence continues at coordinate 6,203 of NZ_JABWRO010000143.1, forward strand.
ATGCAGAGCCTCATGGAGCGGGTCAGCAAGGCGCTGGACGACCGCGAGCAACTGCGCCAGTTGCGCAGTCAACTGCCCACCCAGGTATTCCTGTTCGACTGCCTGCGTGCCGACGGTCGCAAGATCCCCATCGAGCTGCGCCTGGTGCTGGTGTGGGACGACCATGAACGCTTCGAAGGCGTGCTTGGGGTGGGGCGCGACATCAGCCAGCAGCGACGCGCCGAGAAAGACCTGCGCATGGCGGCGACGGTATTCGAGCACTCGACCTCGGCGATCCTGATCACCGACCCGGCCGGCTATATCGTCCAGGTCAACGAAGCCTTCAGCCGGGTCAGCGGCTATGCGCCCGATGAAGTACTCGACCAGCGCCCGAACATGCTCACCGTCGAAGGCCAGCAGGACGCGCACCTGGGCTATGTGCTCAAGCAACTGAACCAGCGCGGCACCTGGGAAGGCGAAGTGTGGCTCAAGCGCCGCAGCGGCGAGCACTATCCGGCCTGGGTCGGCATCACCGCGGTGCTCGACGATGAGCGCGACCTGGCCAGCTATGTGTGTTTCTTCACCGACATCAGCGAGCGCAAGGCCAGCGAGCAGCGCATCCACCGCCTGGCGTACTACGACGCCCTCACCCACCTGCCCAACCGCACGCTGTTCCAGGACCGCCTGCACACGGCATTGCAGCAGGCCGAGCGGCACAAGTCGTGGGTGGTGCTGATGTTCCTCGACCTCGACCGTTTCAAGCCGATCAACGACTCCCTCGGCCACGCCGCAGGCGATCGCATGCTCAAGGACATGGCCGAGCGCCTGCTGGCCTGTGTCGATGAAGACGACACCGTGGCGCGCATGGGCGGCGACGAGTTCACCCTGCTGCTGCAGTCGCGTACCAGCCGCGAAATGGCGCTGAACCGCGCCATTCATGTGGCCGAGAACATCCTCGCCAGCCTGGTGCGGCCATTCGTGCTGGAGAATCGCGAGTTCTTCGTCACCGCCAGTATCGGCATCGCCCTCAGCCCGCAGGACGGCAACGAGCTGAGCCAACTGATGAAGAACGCCGACACGGCGATGTACCACGCCAAGGAGCGCGGCAAGAACAACTTCCAGTTCTACCAGGCCGACATGAACGCCAGTGCCCTGGAGCGCCTGGAGCTGGAAAGCGATCTGCGCCACGCCTTGGAGCAGAACGAGTTCATGCTTTACTACCAGCCGCAGTTCAGCGGCGACGGCAAGCGCCTGACCGGCGCCGAAGCGCTGCTGCGCTGGCGCCATCCACGTCGCGGCCTGGTGCCGCCGGGCGACTTCATCCCGGTGATCGAGGAACTGGGCCTGGTGGTCGACGTCGGCGACTGGGTGTTGCGCGAGGCCAGTCGCCAGCTCAAGGCCTGGCACAAGGCCAAGGTGCGGGTGCCCAAGGTGTCGGTGAACATCTCGGCGCGGCAGTTCTCCGACGGCCAGCTGGGGACGCGGATCGCGACCATTCTCGAAGAAACCGGCCTGCCGCCGGCGTGCCTGGAGCTGGAGCTGACCGAAAGTATCCTGATGCGCGAGGTCAACGAGGCCATGCAGATCCTCGACAGCCTGAAGAACCTGGGCCTGAGCATAGCGGTGGACGACTTCGGCACGGGCTATTCGTCGCTCAACTACCTCAAGCAGTTCCCCATCGACGTGCTGAAGATCGACCGCACCTTCGTCGACGGCCTGCCCGAAGGCGAGCAGGATGCGCAGATCGCGCGGGCAATCATCGCCATGGCCCACAGCCTCAACCTGGCGGTGATCGCCGAAGGCGTGGAGACGCATGAACAGCTGGAGTTCCTGCGTGAGCACGGCTGCGACGAAGTCCAGGGCTACCTGTTCGGCCGGCCGATGCCGGCCAACCAGTTCGAGGCGCAGTTCAGCAACGAAACCTTGTTCATGTTCCAGTAAGAAATAACGACCCTGCGCGATCCCTGCTCTGTTCAAAATCCAAAGGCCAGCCCCAATCCCTGTAGGAGCGGGCTTTTCCGGCGAACACGGGCGTAGCCCGTGCCGGGCAGCGCGGTGTCTTTTTCGCGGGCAAGCCCGCTCCTACAGGGTGGACTGCCCGAAGAAGCTGGACACCAATCCAGCCTCCACCAGGCATCGAAAAAACGGACTTCGGAGTCAACTAGCGCCCCGTCTCAGCCCAGTCCCCGCGCGGTCTGCAACATGAAGCCCACTGGTCCGCGACTTGATGCCACTTCATATGCCAGGCCCGACCCAATCGGTTAGAATGCCATCCCAATTCAGCCCCGATCCTTGAGGACCGCCATGTTCAGCCGTGATTTGACCATTGCCAAGTACGACGCCGAGCTCTTCGAAGCCATGCAGCAAGAAGCCCTGCGCCAGGAAGAGCATATCGAGCTGATCGCTTCGGAAAACTACACCAGCCCAGCGGTCATGGAGGCCCAGGGCTCGGTTCTGACCAACAAGTACGCAGAAGGCTACCCAGGCAAGCGCTACTACGGCGGTTGCGAGTACGTCGACGTCGTCGAGCAACTGGCCATCGACCGCGCCAAGGAACTGTTCGGCGCCGACTACGCCAACGTCCAGCCGCACGCCGGCTCCCAGGCCAACGCTGCCGTCTACCTGGCCCTGCTGTCGGCCGGTGACACCATCCTGGGCATGAGCCTGGCCCACGGCGGTCACCTGACCCACGGCGCCAGCGTCAGCTCTTCGGGCAAGCTGTACAACGCCGTTCAGTACGGCATCGACGGCAACGGCCTGATCGACTACGACGAAGTCGAGCGCCTGGCTGTCGAGCACAAGCCGAAGATGATCGTCGCCGGCTTCTCCGCCTACTCGCAGGTCCTGGACTTCGCCCGCTTCCGCGAAATCGCCGACAAGGTCGGTGCCTACCTGTTCGTCGACATGGCCCACGTCGCTGGCCTGGTCGCCGCTGGCGTCTACCCGAACCCGGTGCCATTCGCCGACGTGGTCACCACCACCACCCACAAGACCCTGCGTGGTCCACGTGGCGGCCTGATCCTGGCCCGTGCCAACGCCGACATCGAGAAGAAGCTGAACTCCGCGGTCTTCCCGGGCGCCCAGGGTGGCCCGCTGGAGCACGTCATCGCCGCCAAGGCGATCTGCTTCAAGGAAGCCCTGCAGCCTGAGTTCAAGGCCTACCAGCAGCAAGTGGTGAAGAACGCCCAGGCCATGGCCAGCGTGTTCATCGAGCGTGGTTTCGACGTCGTTTCCGGCGGCACCGAAAACCACCTGTTCCTGCTGTCGCTGATCAAGCAGGAAATCTCGGGCAAGGACGCTGACGCCGCGCTGGGCAAAGCCTTCATCACCGTGAACAAGAACTCGGTCCCGAACGACCCACGTTCGCCGTTCGTCACCTCGGGCCTGCGCTTCGGCACCCCGGCCGTCACCACCCGCGGCTTCAAGGAAGCCGAGTGCCGCGAGCTGGCCGGCTGGATCTGCGACATCCTCGCCGACCTGAACAACGAAGCGGTGATCGACGCCGTGCGTGAGAAGGTCAAGGCCATCTGCAAGAAGCTGCCGGTGTACGGCAACTGATTGGCAATCGCCTGATGTGAAAAAGCCCGGCCTTGTGCCGGGCTTTTTGCTTATGTCTTGCGCACCTGTCAGCCAGCCAACGCGGCAAAATCCCCGCGTATCCGGTCTTGCGGCAGCTCATCACCGATAAACACCATCACGCTTTCGCGCACCTCGCCCTCTTTCCACTCGGCATCCCAGTCGAAGCCATACAGCTTGAGCACGCCCTGAAACACCAGCCGACGGTCCTCCCCGGCGATGTTCAACACCCCCTTGTAACGCAACAATTGCTTGCCATGGTCTTCCAGCAACTGGTTCATGAAGTCGCTGAGGCGGTCGATGTCCAGCGGCTTTTCCGTGCGTAGCACAAGGGTGGAGATACGGTCCGGGGTCGCGGGCTTGAGCACCGGACGCAGGGTCGGCCTCGGGCTCAGCCCCAAGTCCGGGTTGAGGTTGAAACCGCGCACATCGAGCAGCTCAGCCAGGTCGATACGACCATGCTCGACCACGCGGATCTGTGCGCGGCCATTGATCCGCGCCAAACGCTCGCGCAGCGCCTCGACGACATCAGGCTCGACCAGGTCGGTCTTGCTCAGCAGCAGGCGATCGGCAAACCCGACCTGGGCCTGGGCGATGGCCTGGGTCAGGTGGAACTCGGCATGCTTGGCGTCCACCAGGGTGATGATGCCGTCGAGGATGTAGCGTTCGCGCAGCTCCTCGTCGATGAAGAAGGTCTGCGCCACCGGCGCCGGGTCGGCGAGGCCGGTGCACTCGATCACCAGGCGATCGAAGGCGATTTCACCGGCATCCTGGCGTTCGAGCAGCAGGTACAGGGCACGGGTAAGGTCGCCATGGATGCTGCAGCACACACAACCGTTGGCCAGGGTCATCACCTGTACCGGTTCGTCGCCCAGCAGTTGGCTGTCGATGCCCGCCTCGCTGAATTCGTTTTCGATCACGGCGATCTTCAGGCCATGCTCGGCCTTGAGCATGTGCTTGAGCAGGGTGGTCTTGCCGGCACCGAGAAAGCCGGTGAGCACGGTGACGGGAATCGGGGTATGCACGCGTTTGCCTCCATTGAAGCCGAAAATGACTGTGGGAGCCCGATTGCGCGGGCTCCCACAGGTTCAAGCAAGTTACAGACTCAACAGCACTTGGGGCCGGCCTTGCCACCGTAACGGGCTTCCTGGCGCTCCTTGAAGAAGTCCTCGTAGCTCATCACCGGCTTGTCCGGATGCTTGTTCTGCATGTGCTCGACATAGGTGTCGTAATCGGGCATGCCGACCATCAGTCGGGCAGCCTGCCCCAGATACTTACCCAGTCGCCCCAGGTCGTTGAACATCGCTGCAATCCTCTCAAGCGTCAGGCAGGGCCTGGAATGGGGTTTCCTTGTCGCTGCGCTCCTTGCGACCCAAGGCGGCGATACCGACCTTGATGGCGAAGAACAGTACGCTGAACACCACCACCAGGAACAGCACGGTGAGACCGGCGTTGGTGTAGGCGTTGAAGATCACGTGCTGCATCTGGCCGATGTCCTTGGCCGGGGCCAGGACCTGACCGGCATCCAGCGCGGTGCTGTACTTCTTGGCCAGGGCCAGGAAGCCGACTGCCGGGTTCGGGTCGAACAGCTTGATCAGGCCTGCGGTGGTGGTGCAGATCAGCAGCCACAGCGCTGGCAGCAAGGTGACCCAGATATAGCGCTCGCGCTTCATCTTGATCAATACCACGGTGCCGAGCATCAGCGCGATACCGGCCAGCATCTGGTTGGAGATACCGAACAGCGGCCACAGGGTGTTGATACCGCCCAGCGGGTCGATCACGCCCTGGTACAGCAGGTAGCCCCACAGCGCCACGCAACCGGCGGTGCCGATCAGGTTGGCGGTCCACGACTCGGTGCGCTTGAGCGCTGGCACGAAGCTGCCCAGCAGGTCCTGCAGCATGAAGCGCCCGGCACGGGTACCGGCATCCACGGCAGTCAGGATGAACAGCGCCTCGAACAGGATCGCGAAGTGGTACCAGAAGGCCATGGTGTTCTCACCCGGCAATACCTGGTGGAGGATCTGCGCGATCCCCACCGCCAGCGTCGGTGCACCACCGGCACGCGCCAGGATGGTGTGCTCGCCGATGTCACGGGCGGTGGCCTCGAGCTGCTCGGGGGTGATGGTGAAGCCCCAACTGCTGACGGTCTGCGCCACCGACACGACGTCGGCACCGACCACTGCGGCCGGGCTGTTCATGGCGAAGTACACGCCCGGCTCGATGACCGAGGCGGCGACCATGGCCATGATGGCGACGAACGACTCCATCAGCATGCCGCCGTAGCCGATGTAGCGGGCGTTGGTTTCGTTGTCCAGCAGCTTGGGCGTGGTGCCCGAGCTGATCAGGGCATGGAAGCCGGACACCGCGCCGCAGGCGATGGTGATGAACAGGAACGGGAACAGGGTGCCCTTCCACACAGGCCCGGTACCGTCGGTGAACTGGGTCAGGGCCGGCATTTTCAGCTCAGGCGCGATGATCAGGATACCGATGGCCAGGCCGATGATGGTGCCGATCTTGAGGAAGGTCGAGAGATAGTCACGCGGTGCCAGCACCAGCCACACCGGCAGCACGGCGGCGACGAAGCCATAGCCGACCAGCATCCAGGTGATCTGCACGCCGGTAAAGGTGAACGCCGGGCCCCACACAGGATCCGCCGCTATCACGCCGCCCAGCCAGATCGATGCCAGCAGCAGCACCACGCCGATCAGCGAAATCTCGCCAATACGGCCCGGGCGGATGAAGCGCATGTAGATGCCCATGAACATGGCGATCGGGATGGTCGCCATCACCGTGAACATGCCCCACGGGCTCTCGGCCAGGGCCTTGACCACGATCAGCGACAGCACCGCAAGGATGATGATCATGATCAGGAAGCAGCCGAACAGGGCGATGGTGCCCGGAATGCGGCCCATTTCCTCGCGCACCATGTCGCCCAGCGAACGGCCGTTACGGCGGGTGGAGAGGAACAGGACCATGAAGTCCTGCACGGCCCCTGCCAGTACCACACCGGCAATCAGCCAGAGCGTGCCGGGCAGGTAGCCCATCTGCGCGGCGAGCACCGGGCCGACCAGCGGGCCGGCGCCAGCGATGGCGGCGAAATGGTGACCGAAGAGGATGTGCTTGTTGGTCGGGACGTAGTCCAGGCCATCGTTGTTGAGTACCGCCGGGGTGGCCCGGCGCGGATCGAGTTGCATCACCTTGGTGGCGATGAACAGGCTGTAGTAGCGGTAGGCGACCAGGTAGATGGCCACAGCCGCGACCACGATCCACAAGGCGTTGATGGCTTCACCGCGACGCAGGGCGACCACACCCAGCGCACAGGCTCCTATGACTGCCAGCGCCAGCCACGGGATGTGACGTAGCAGGCTGTTATTGTTATTCATGGCATGCTTCCAGCTAAGTGGTTGGAATAGACAGCTCACTGAGTCTAGGGCCTGCTCGCCAGCTTTACCATATTGAATTGCACCCCCCCCCCCCCCCCCCCCCCCCCC
>NZ_JABWRO010000144.1:0-12884 GCF_014268985.1 Pseudomonas sp. RW10S2
AGCCCATCGCGGGACCAGCCCGCTCCCACACTGATCGGGGCATGCCCAGAGGGTGGACGCATATCCCACTAAATCTGTGGGAGCGGGCTGGTCCCGCGATGGGCCGCAAAGCGGCCCCATTTGTGTCACACCGATTCGTCTGCCGCCCGCGTCCCTTCCTGCAGCAACACCATGCTCTGCGGCGACGACAGCGCGATACCTTCCTCGCGCAGGCGCCCGAGAATGGCAAACAGCAGGTCACTGCGTGCGCCCGACACCTGCCGCGGCCCGGCCACGTAGCCACTGGCGCTGAGCACCATGCCGCTGGCGGTCAAATCCTTGAAGGTGACCGACGGCGCCGGAGCATCGAGGATCGCCTCGTGGTCGCGGTAAGCCTGCAGCAGCAGCTCGCGCACGTGGTTGGCATCGGTCTCCAGTGGCAGGGTCAAGGTCACACCGACCACACCCAGCGCATTGGCCATGGTCACGTTGCGCACGTTCTGCGAGATGAACTGCGAGTTGGGCACGATCACCGTCGAGCGATCGGACATCTGGATCTCGGTAGCACGCACGTTGATGCGCCGGATGTCACCCTCCACCCCCGCCAGGCTGACCCAGTCACCCACCTTCACCGGACGCTCGGTGAGCAGGATCAGGCCGGAGATGAAGTTCTGCACGATCTGCTGCAGACCGAAACCGATACCCACCGACAGCGCACTGACCACCCAGGTCAGGCTGGTCAGGTTGATGTGCAGGGTCGACATCACCAGCATGGCCAGGAACAGGAAGCCCAGGTAGCCAACCAACGTCACCAAAGAGGCACGCATGCCAGCGTCCATGTCGGTTTCCGGCAACAGACGCTCGCTCAGCCAGCGCTTGACCACACGAATGGCGAACAGCCCACCGAGGAAGATCGCCAGCGCCAGGAAGATATCCTGGGGCACGATGTTCAGGTTGCCGAGGATCTTGCCACCGCTACCATCCCAGTCGGCCAGGCTCAGCAGCAGCTCGCCGGGGCTGGTGCCCGAAGGCATGAACGCCAGCAGCGCAGCGATGAACAGCAGTACGGTGCGACCGATACCGGCCAGCACCGTGCTGGCCTGGGCCTGGTGACGCTGCTGCAGGCCCAGCGCCGAGGCCAGCGCCAGGCCAGCAGGCTGACGCGGCGACAGCAAGGTTTCGCAGAGGTCGCCGAACACGGTCACCAGCAGGTAGGCGCACACCGCCACGACACTGATCCACAGCAGCTTGGCGGTCAGGAAGTAGGCCAGGGTGAGGTAGCCGGTGAGCAGCGCCAGCAGGATCGCGATGACCCACACCACCACCACGAAGGGGATCAGCCCCGCCAGGCCCGCCGGGCGCTCCAACCCGTGCTGGCGACGAGTGCGGCGATAGCGTACCAGTACGGCGACGAACAGCAGCGATACCACCAGCGCGGTCAGGCCGTTGGTGGCCAGGGTCAGTGCCAGGCTGGTGCCGATGACACTGTTGATCCGCTCCTGGGTCAGCAGCAGCACCAACGCCAGGGCCAGGGCCTGCGGGAACCAGCCCAGGGCGCTGGCCACTTCGTCGGGGATCGGCGGCAGGCGCCAGGACGGGCGCTGCAGCATCAGCATGGCGCGGCCCAGGCCCGAGATGAAGGCGCTGAACACCACCAGGGTGAGAACATGATTGGTCAGGCTGGCAAGGTCCGGCCCCACCTCGGCACTGCTTTCCAGGCCCCAGCGCAGCAACGACACGGAACCGGCGATGGTCGCCAGGGTGGCCAACGCCACGCCCAGGGCCAGGGCACTGCGGCGCAAGCGGCCTTCGGGCAGCCAGCGGATCATCGCGTCGGCCAGCAGGCGCTCGAGCACCTTGCGCACCAAGGTCCAGACCAGCACGGCAGCCACCAGCGCGCTGATGAACAACCAGCGGTGCTCGGCGCTGAGGGCACTGGCCACGGCATCTGCCGCCTCACCGCGCAGGTCGCGCAGGCGCGCCACGTCTTCATCGGTAGGACGGATCAGGCTCGACCAGAACGCCGGGCTCAGCGGGCTGGCGGCGCGGCTGGTGATCTGCGAGTTGAACAGGCTGCGGCGCAGGTTGACGATCTGCGTAGACAGGTCACGCGCCGACTGGGTGAGCTGGGTAGCTTCGGTCTGCTCGGCCACCAGGGTCTTTTTCTGCTTGCCCAGTTGCTGACGCTGGCGCGTCAGGCTCTCGGCCTCCTCGGGCTGCACCGGCCCCAGCACATTGAGCTGATCATCCAGCCGGGCGACATCCGCCGTACGCTGCGTGGCCAGGGCATCGGCCTGGCGCTGCACCTGCAGCGCCGACTGACGCAGTTGCGAGAGCAGGTCGTCATTGGCATTGCTGGTCACGCCCTGGCGGATCTGGTCGAGCCGGTCGCTCAGCTGATCCAGGCTGGCATCTTCGTCCAGCACCTGCTGTTCGGCAGCGGCCAGGCTCGATACCGGGGTGGCCGGTGCCGACCAGGCGGGCGTGGCCACCCACAGCAACAAGGCCAAAATCCCCACGTAAAAACGCTCAAGGCTTACACGCCTCATCGAAATACCCTCTATACAACTCGACAGGCGGAGGATTCTACGCTGCCGCGGCGATCAGGTGATGACCGTTTCTCGCGCCAGCAACAGACGCTTGCGTTCCACACCCCAGCGATAACCACTGATATCCCCATCACGCCGCACCACTCGGTGGCAGGGGATCGCCACGGCAATGCGGTTGGCCGCGCAGGCCAGGGCGACGGCACGCACCGCCTTGGGGGCGCCGATGCGCTCGGCGATATCGCTGTAGCTGACCCGGCCGCCCGCCGGCACCTCGCGCAGTGCCTGCCAGACGCGCTCCTGGAACGCGGTGCCCTGTACATCGAGGGGCAGTTGCAGCCCCAGCGACGGTTGCTCGACAAAACCCACCACCTCGGCAACCAAGCGCTCGAAATCGGGGTCACCCCCGATGAAATGGGCCTTGGGGAATTGGTCCTGCAGTTGTTCGAGCAGCGTTTGCGGGTCATCGCCAAGCAGGATGGCGCAGATGCCGCGCTCGCTTTGCGCCACCAGGATCGCCCCGAGAAAGCACTGGCCAAGGGCAAAACGGATGGTCGCGCCCACACCGCCAGCCCGGTACTCACGCGGCTGCATGCCCAGGCGCTGGCCCGCGCTGGCATAGAAGCGGCTGTTGGAGTTGTAGCCCGCGTCGTAGATCGCATCGGTGACGCTGCCTGCCTGCTCCAGCCCTTCACGCAAGCGCCGGGCACGGAAGGCCGACGCATAGGCCTTGGGCGTGAGGCCAGTTTCGGCCTTGAACAAGCGGTGCAGGTGGAAGGGGCTGACACCCAGTTCGGCGCCAAGCTGCTCAAGTTGAGGAGCGCTGTCGTGGGATTCGATCAGCCGGCAGGCACGCGCGACCAGCGCGGTACGCTTGGCGCCAGGGTCGACGAGGGTTGCCGTGCAGCGTTTGCAAGGGCGGTAGCCGGCGGCTTCAGCGGCGGCGCCATCATCGAAGAACTCGACATTTTCGCGCTTGGCCATCCGCGACTTGCAGCCGGGCTGGCAATAGATGCCCGTGGTGCGCACGGCATAGACGAAGTGACCGGCCGCTTGTGGATCGCGGGCCTGGACGGCCTGCCAGCGGGCGGCATCGGTGTTGTAGGGGGTGGCTGGCATGGGCGGGGCCTCTGGGGTGATTGGCTGTCAGGGTGGCAGGTTCTCTTGGAGCGGGCTCTCCGGTTCTTGCGGGGCTATTTTGTGCTGACCTTTTCGCGGGCAAGCCCGCTCCTACAAGAGACAGCGCGCCCATGCAGGAGCGGGCTTGCCCGCGAAAAGGCCCCCACCTCAAGCCCGCCAGAGATACCAGGCCGCCACCGTCCGATACGGGCTCCACACCCCACCCAGCGAGCGCATCTGCGCCGGTGTCGGCGCCCTCTCCAACCCCTTCAGGCGACGGTATCCCTCGCGTACCCCGAAGTCATCCACCGGCAGGATGTCCGAACGCTCCAGGCTGTAGATCAGCAACATCTCCACGGTCCAGCGCCCCACGCCACGCAAGGCCACCAGCCGCTCGATCAGCGCCTCATCCTTCATCGCCAGCGCTTCCTCGCGCCCGGGCACGGCCCCGTCGAGACGGGCCTGGGCGATGTGCAGGATGCTCGCCAGCTTGCTCGCCGAGAAGCCACAACCGCGCAACACCTCGGGGTCGGTGGCGAGCAACTGCTCCGGCGCAGGAAACGCCACCTGCGGATACAACGCCAGCAAGCGCCCGAGTATCGCCTCGGCCGCCCGGGCATGCAGTTGCTGGTACGCCACCGCCCGCACCAGCGCCTCGAACGGCTCACGCCCAGGCGTAGCGCGGTGCAGGCACGGCCCGACCGCGGCGATATGCCGGGCCCAGTCCGGGTCCAGCCCGCTGAGGAAGTCGATCGCCTGCTGATAGGCGTGCGGCGAGAGATCGGCATGGATCATGGCACGTTACCCGTGGAATGAACTGAAAGACCCATGTTAGACCAACCGTTCATCGCCAGATCGCCGAATCTTGCGCGACAAATTCCTGGTATGCCATTGCTCCGACAGCATTGCCCCGCATAGAATTGAGAACTATTCACACTCACTCCCCCACTCTTTCCTCGCAACCAGGGCCGCAGCCACGATGCAGATGAACGACATGCTCAAGCCTGCCGAAATCGATCTGCTCTACCAGACCCACCATGCCTGGCTGCGCGGCTGGTTGCGGGCCCGGGTCGGCTGTCGGGAGCATGCCGCGGACCTCGCCCAGGACACCTTCGTGCGCCTGCTGCGCGCGCGTCAGGTTTCGCCGCTGAAAGAGCCACGCGCCTACCTCAGCAGTATCGCCCGCGGCCTGATGATCGATCAGTTCCGGCGCCGCGCACTGGAACGCGCCTATCAGGAAAGCCTGGCCTGCCTGCCCGAAAGCGAAGCGCCCAGCGAGGAGCATCGCCTGGTGATCCTCGACACCCTCGAACGCCTCGACCGCGCCCTGCACCTGCTCAAACCCCGGGTGCGCCAGGCGTTCCTGCTGGCCCAGCTCGATGGCCTGAGCATCCCGCAGATCGCAATGCGCCTGGAGGTGTCCCGGGCCACGGTCGAGCGCGACCTGGCCCGGGCGCTGGGCACCTGCTATCGGTTGCGCTATGCCGACGCCTGAGCGCATCCCGGCCCAGGCCCAGGTCGACGAGGCGATCGACTGGCTGGTGAAACTGCGCTTCGACGATCCATCGGCGCACCACCAGCAGCAATTCCAGCACTGGCTGCACAGCCATCCGCACAACGCCCTGGCCTGGCAGCGGGTCAACAGCCTGGGCAACGAACTGGCCGGCCTGCCCCCCGACCTGAGCCGACGCACCCTCGAGGGCAGCCAGCGGCAACGCATGAGCCGGCGCGACAACCTCAAGCTGCTGGTCGGATTCGCGGTTGCCGGGGGGGCTCTCTGGACCGCGCGCGAGCCCCTGGGCCTGCCCGCGCTGATGGCCGACAGCCGCACCGCCACCGGCGAGCGGCGCGACCTGCAAGGCAGCGACGGCAGCCGCATCCAGCTCAACACCGCCAGCGCCATCGACCTGCGCTACAGCGCCGACCAGCGCCTGCTGACACTGATTCGCGGCGAGGTCAGCCTGGACAGCAACGCCAGCGACAACCGCACCTTCCACATCGACACCGCCATCGCCGACATGGACACCCGCAACGGCCAGTTGCTGCTGCGCGAGAACGACGACGGCCTGCTGTTGGCGGTTCGCCGTGGCGAGGTGCTGCTGTTCCCCTCCTCCGCTCGCCCACGGTGGGTGAAGACCGGCGAGGTGCTGCTGGTAAGTGCCTCGGGGCTAACCGAGGTGGCGACCCTGCATGGCGACCCGTGGGGCTGGACCGATGGCGTGCTCAGTGTGCAGCAGATGCCACTGGGCGAGTTCGTGGCCGAGCTTTCGCGGTATCGGCCGGGGCTGCTCAGATGCGCACCGGAAGTCGCCGGGCTGAAGGTCTCGGGGACTTATCAACTGGCAGACATCGATCAGATCCTGCTGTTGATCGCACGAACCCTGCCGGTGCGCATCGACTACCGCACGCGCTACTGGGTGAGCATCGACCTGGCCTGACCCTGGGACGTTTGGCCAGTCAACATGCATCGACGAAAATAAATGAGGTGGAATCTCATTCTCGTCCGGCCTGAAGGAACAAAGCCCGAAAAGTGGTCTCCCCCAACCTTCAGGAGCGCTTCATGATTCGCCCGTGTTCCCCCCGCAACGACAGGCTGCGCAATGCCATACACGCCGCTGCCTTCGGCCTGGGCCTTGCCAGCGCCACGCTCTCGGCCCAAGCTTTCGCCGCCCCGGCAGGCCAAAACCAGCAGCTCGCCTGGAACATCCCGGCCGGCCCGTTGGCCCCAGCGCTGGACCAGATGGCCCGCCAGGGCGGCCTGAACCTGTCGTTCGACGCGAACAGCCTCCAGGGCAAGACCACCCGTGGCGTGCAAGGCAGCTACGACAGCGCCCAGGCCCTGTCGATTTTGCTGCAGGGCAGCAACGTGCAAGTTCAGCAACAGAGCGACAAGAGCTTCATGCTGATCCCGGCGCTGGACGTCGGTGATGCACTCGAGCTTGGTGCCACCAGCATTTCCAGCGACCGCCTGGGCGAGACCACCGAGAACACCGGCTCCTACACCACCGGCGCGGTGACCATCGGCAAGACTCCGCAAAGCATCCGCCGCACCCCGCAGTCGGTGACCGTGGTCACCCGCCAGCGCATCGACGACCAGAACATCACCAACCTCACCAACCTGCTCGAGCAGACCCCGGGCGTGGTGGTCAACCTGACCGACAGCGAGCGCGTGCAGTATTACTCGCGCGGCTACTCGATCGACGCCATCCAGTACGACGGCGCCACCGTGGTGCAGAGCAGCGGCGGCGGCTCGTTCATCCAGAGCGACTCGGCGATCATCGACCGCGCCGAGATCCTGCTCGGGGCCACCGGCATGCTGCGCGGGGCGGGCAACCCTTCGGGCACGGTGAACCTGGTGCGCAAGCGCCCGACCTACGAATACCAGGGCAGCGGCAGCATTACCCTGGGCACCTGGAACGCCCAGCGCTATGTCGCCGACATCTCCGGGCCATTGACCGAAACCGGCAACGTGCGTGGGCGGATCATCGCCGTGCACGACGACAAGGACCACTTCCAGGAGTCGCGCCAGGAACGCAAGGACGTACTGTACGGCGTACTGGCCTTCGACCTGAATGACAGCACCACCCTCACCACCGGCCTTGAATGGACCAAGCTCGACGCCACCGGCGCCTGGGGCAACCTGCCCGCCAACTACGACGGCTCGCCGCTGCCGTTTGGCCGCAGCACCTACCTGGGTGCCGACTGGAACCGCTGGAACCGCAGTAACCTGCAAACCTTCGCCGAGCTCGAACATCGTTTCGACAACGACTGGAAGCTCAAGCTGATGGCCCAGCGCACCCACTTCGAGTTGGCCGACGATGGTTTCAAGCAGACCTACTTCACCCGCGCCACCGGCGCCGCCAACCCCACCAACAACCCGTACCTGATGAGCTACCAGGTCACCGAAGGCGATGGCGGCGAGAGCCTGCAGAACAACCTGAGCGCGACCCTCAATGGCCCGTTCGACCTGCTGGGCCGCACCCACGAGCTGATGCTGGGCGTCGAGCGCATCCGCAACGATTCCTACGCCTCGGCCACCAACAACGTTCAGTCGGGGGTGTTCGACATCCGCAACTGGGACCCCAAGACCAGCCTGGCCAACCCGCCTATCAACATCCTCGCCCACCCGGTGCGCACCCGCACCACCCAGGAAGGCGCCTACGCCACCTGGCGCATTTCCCTGGCCGACCCGCTCACCGCGATCATGGGCGCGCGCACCAACTGGTACGACTATGAGCAGGAAAACAACACCCGCTCCAACGGCAAGTTCAGTGTCGACAACGAAGTGGTGCCCTACGCGGCGCTGATCTATGACCTCAACGACAACTTCAGCACGTACGCCAGCTATACCGAGATCTTCAACCCGCAGACCGCCACCGACGCCACTGGCTCGGTGCTCGCGCCGGTCACCGGCGAGGCCTACGAGACTGGCATCAAGGGCGAGTTCTATGACGGACGGCTGAATACCTCGCTGGCGTTCTTCCGCATCTATCAGGTCGGCAACCCGCTGGACGACATCAGCGGGCCAAATCCCTGCCCACCCAACTACACCAGTGGCTACTGCAAGGTTGCGGCCGGCAAGAACCGCAGCCAGGGCTTCGAACTGGAGATTTCCGGCGAAGTGCTGCCGGGCTGGAACGTGACCGGTGGCTACACCTACAACACCACCGAGTACCTGAAGGACACCACCAGCAACACCGGCAATGCGATCCGCACCACCGACCCCAAGCGCATGCTGCGGCTGTTCACCAGCTACCGCCTGCCGGGTGAGCTGGACGCCTGGACCATTGGTGGTGGCGTGCAGGCCCAGAGCGACATCTATAACCGCAGCGGCACTGCGGTCGCCACGCAGTCGGGGTATGCGGTGTACAACGCGATGGTCAACTACCGTTTCAACGACCACTACTCGTTGCAGGTCAACGCCAACAACATCTTCGACAAGCAGTACTACCGCCAGGTGGCACCGACACCGACCGGCTACTACTGGGGCGATCCGCGCAATGTGTCGGTGACCTTGCGCGGGAGCTTCTGATCGCCTCGACCTGAATGGGCCTGTTCGCGGCGGTTCGCCGTCCCGACTTGCCCGCCAAGAAGCCTCACTGGCCCGGGCTGGCTTCCACAGAAACCCGCCCGGCCCGCCGCCAGGCCTGCCGTGCAAAGCACACGAACAACCCTGCCATCACCGCCAGCGCCATGGGCAAGCCGTGCGGTGCGACGTCCATTGCCGCGCCGCTGACCAGCGGCCCGACCAGGCTACCTACACCCCAAAGCAAGCCGACGCTGGCGTTGGCCGTCACCAGGTCCTTGCCCTTGAAGCGCTGCCCGATCAGCACCAGCGCCAAGGTATAGATCCCCCCTGCCACGGCCCCGAGCACCACCAGCAACGGCCACAGCAGCCAGGTCACCTGCAACAGCCACGGCAAGGCGATACCGATCGCCATCGCCACCAGCCCACACGCCAGGTGCAGCCCGGTGCGCTCCACCCGGTCCGCCAGCCAGCCCAGCGGCAACTGGAACAGCATGTCGCCAGCGAACACCACCGTCACCATCAGCGCAGCCACGCCTATGGCAAAGCCATGGCTGGTGGCATACACCGGCAACAACGACAGCACCACGGCGTCGAAGAACGAGAAGAACAGCACCGCCACGCACAGGGCAGGGGCAACACGGAAGAAGCCGCCCAGGGTGAAGCTCTTGTCGTCTTCCTCGCCATGCTCGACATGATCGTTCGGCACCGTGAGCAGGATGCACAGCAACGCCAGGCCATAGCAGGCGGTGACCACACCCGTCACCCAGGGGCTGTTGGCACCGACCAGCGCCAGCATCGCCGGACCCAGCACCTGGAAGCCGGTGAAACTGGTGGCGTACAGGGCCATGATCTTGCCGCGGTTGTGCTCCGGGCACAGTTCGTTGACCCACGACTCACCCAGGATGATCGCGATGCCCATGCCGATCCCCAGCGCCAGACGCAGCAGCGCCAGCAACCAGATCGAGGCGAACGACCACTCCAGCAGGCCGATGCTCAGGGCGCAGAGGCTAAAGCACAGCAGGTAGATGGTGCGCCGGGTGAGGTGCCGGCAGCAGGCATCGACCATGAACGCTGAGAGCATCATGCCCGCGGCCGGAATGGCCGAGACGATGCCGATTTCCAGGGTGCCCGCCCCCGCCTCGTGCAGACGCAACGACACCAGCGGCAGGCTGGCCCCCAGGCTGAAGCCCACCACCGACACGGCGAACAGAAGGCCCGCCAGCAAACGCATGTTCATGTACCACTCCACTGAAAAAGACGTGCAAACGCAGGCGCCCGCGGCCACGCCGAGGCGGCGCAGCAGACAGGGGCGCTGATCAGTTCAGTGCGCGGTGTGTGGCGAGAAGGTGAAGGCGAACAGGACGCTGCGCCGGCGCTTGAGCACCGTGTCGCTCGGCCACGCGCGACGCGCTGTCGGGGCGACAGGCAGGCATGTGTGGCTGAGGGGGTGTGGGCGGCGCATTGCTGGAATCGCAGGGAAAAATGAAGGAGGCGGCACTCTAGGCCAGGGCTGATCGTTCAGTCAACTGGAGAGCCCCTTTCGCGGGCGAACCCGCGAAAGGGGCGCAGCAGGTGCCGGGGGCTCAACGCTTGCCGGTAGACGGCAGGAACACCGCCAGCAACCCGAACAACGGCAGGAACGAGCACAGCCCGTACACGTACTCGATCCCGCGCAGGTCGGCCAGATAACCGAGCAGCGCGGCACCGATTCCGCCGAACCCGAACATCAACCCGAAGAAGATGCCCGCGATCATGCCGACGTTCCCCGGCACCAGCTCCTGGGCATACACCACGATCGCCGAGAACGCCGAGGCGAGGATGAAGCCGATCACCAGGCTCAGCACCGTGGTCCAGAACAGGTCGGCGTAGGGCAGCGCCAGGGTGAACGGTGCCACGCCCAGGATCGAGAACCAGATCACCGCCTTGCGCCCTATACGGTCACCGATCGGCCCTCCGAAGAAAGTGCCCGCCGCCACCGCGCCGAGGAACAGGAACAGGTGCAGTTGCGAGCTGGCCACCGACAGGTCGAACTTCTCGATCAGGTAGAACGTGAAGTAGCTGGTGAAGCTGGCCATGTAGAAGTACTTGGAGAACACCAGCAGCCCCAGCACGATCAACGCGGCGAGCACGCGCTGGCGCGACAGGCCATGGGTGGCGGCACCGGCCTTGCGCGCCTTGAACTGGTTCAGGTGATCCTTGTACCAGCGGCGCAGCAGCAAGGTCACACCGAAGAAGAACAACGCCGCCAGGCCGAACCAGGCGACGTGGGTCTGGCCGAACGGGATGACGATCGCCGCCGCCAGCAGCGGGCCGAAGGCCGAGCCGGCGTTGCCCCCTACCTGGAACGTCGACTGGGCCAGGCCGAAGCGTCCGCCGGAGGCCAGGCGGGCGATGCGCGAGGTTTCCGGGTGGAAGGTCGACGAGCCGATCCCCACCAGCGCCGAGGCCAGCAGGATCATCGGGAAACTGCCGACGAACGCCAGCATGACGATCCCCACCAAGGTACACAGCGTGCCCAGCGGCAGCAGGTTCGGCGTCGGCCGCTTGTCGGTATAGAAGCCGACCCATGGCTGCAGCAGCGAGGCGGTCACCTGGAAGGTCAGGGTGATCAGGCCAATCTGGGCGAAGCTCAGGTCGTAGTTGGCCTTGAGCATCGGATAGATCGCCGGCAACACCGACTGGATCAGGTCGTTGATCAGGTGCGCAAGTGCGCAGAAGGTGATGATCCGCATCACCAGCGGGCTGCTGCCGGAAGTCGGCGTTGCACTGCTGGTCGTGGGGCTGGACGAGGTACTGCTGATGGCCATGGGCTCGACATCCGTGCTCAGGTTGGGATCCGATTATTAGAAACATCCCGATACGAAGCCACCCTTAGTTTGTTTTTTCTGTGCGCTCACGCAATCACATGCGAACACCTTGAAAGACATGCCTGAAAAAAGCGCAAAGACGCTTAAACCACAAGACCACCCATCGCCCACTCACTTGCAAATGGTTCTCACTATATTTAGCATCCTCAGCTCATTCCCTCCGCAAACACAGGGCACACCGCCCTTCTCGCGAGCAGACCGATCCCATGAACCCGATGCCCGCCGTGCAGTTCGATCACGACCCCCAACGCGAAGCACTGGAATGGTTCGCGCGCCTGCGCCAGCCGGGCGGTGACGAGCGGCAGCGCAAGGCCTTCGCGCTATGGTGCCAGGATCCGGACAATGCCCGCGCTTTTGCGGCGCTGGAAAGCCGCTGGCAGCAACTGCAGAGCCCGCCTGCGCGGCTGCGACCGCGGGAGGTGGCGGTACGCCGCAGTCACTGGGGCAAGGCACTGGGGGCGTTGTTCCTGTTGCTGCTGGCCGCGCTGGCCTACCTCTACTGGCCATTGATGCAGCGCCTGGGCAGCGAGCTGCACACCGCTGCAGGCGAGCGCCGCAGCCTGCGCCTGGCGGACGGTTCGACCCTGCATCTGGACAGCGCCAGCGCCATGAACGTCGACCTGCGCAGCCGCACCCGGCAACTGCAACTGCTGCAGGGCCAGGTGTACCTTGAAGTGATGCTCGATGGGCGTGCGCTGGAGGTGCAGGTGGACGCCGCGCGGATCCAGGTGTTCGGCACCCGCCTGATGATCGCCCGCAACAGCGACTACGACGAACTGGTGGTACTCAGCGGCAAGGCCATGGTCAGCCAGGGCGGCGACCAGCGCATGGTGTCGGCGGGCGAGCGGGTCAGGTTCAACCCGGTGCGTATCGATGCGGTGGAAAAGGCCGACATCAAGACTGCCGATGCCTGGCGCAGCGGGCAACTGGTCGCCCGGGACATGCCGTTGCAGCAAGTGCTGGAGCGGCTAGCCAGCTACCAAGGGCAGCGGGTGTGGCTGATGGACGAGCAAACCGCTTATCGGCGCATCAGCGGTGATTTCAACCTCGACCGCGCAGGCGAAACTCTCGACAGGCTCGCCGCCGCCCAACAACTGCGGGTCAACAACCTGCTCGGGCAGTGGCTGATCGTCCGCTGAAGCGGGCCTTCCGGCTAAGTTTTTGAAAGCGTGTAGATTTTTTTTGAAATGAGTGTTGACAGAGGGTCATCACAAGAGAATAATGCGCGCCATTGGCTACATAGCTCAGTTGGTTAGAGCATAGCATTCATAATGCTGGGGTCCGGGGTTCAAGTCCCTGTGTAGCCACCAAATACGAAAAGGGCTTACCGCAAGGTAAGCCCTT
>NZ_JABWRO010000145.1:0-12840 GCF_014268985.1 Pseudomonas sp. RW10S2
TTTCGTTACGACGACAGCACTCAGTAACGGGTGATGTCGGCGCTGGCTTCCAGTTGCTTGCGGAAGGCTGCAAAGTCCTGCTGGCCGGCGCGCGAAGCGAGGTAGCGACGAATCTGCACCTTCTCCTCGTCAGAGGCGGCAGCACCTTCGTTGACACCCTTGAGCTGCAGTACGACCAGGCTGCCGTCACCCAGGACGACACTGCCGTAGACCGGCTTGTCCTTGGACTCAGGCTTGGCCATGCGGAACGCGGCCTGCAGTTCGGCCGGGTCGATGCCTTCCTGGCTGCGGGTCACCGCCTCCTGCACCTTCCACTTCTGCCCTTCGTAGTCGGCGCCCTTGGCGATCGACCCATCACGCAGGCCGGCAATCAGCTTGTCCGCCTTGGCCTTGAGCTCGGCGGTCGCCTTCTCCTTGGCCAAGTGTTCGCTGATGTTCTTCGACACGGCTTCCAGCGCCAGTTGCTCCGGCTTGCGGTGCTCTTTCACACGCAGTACCACCACGGTTTCAGGGTCCAGCTCCAGGGCAGTGCTGTTGGCGCCTTCGTCCATCACCTCTTCACTGAACGCCGCCTGGATCACCGAACGGTTGGCGGTGATGCCCTCGCCGCCTTCACGGCCGAACGGTGCCGAAGTCTGTACCTTCAAGCCCAGCTCCTGCGCAGGTTGCGCCAGGTCGGAGGCTTCGAAGGCCGAGTCTTCCAGTTGCTTGGTGACTTCGACGAACTTCTGCTCGACCTGCTGGGTTTTCAGCTCGTGGGTCAGCTTGTCCTTCAGGCTGGCGAAGGTCGGCACTTCAGGTGCCTCGACACCCAGCAGCTTGATCAGGTGGTAGCCGTACTCGGTGCGAACCGGTGCCGACACCTGGTCCTTGTTCAACTTGTACAGGGCATCCTCGAAGGCCGGGTCATAGACACCCGGACCTGCAAAGCCGAGGTCTCCGCCATTGGCCGCCGAGCCCGGGTCCTGGGAGAACTCCTTGGCCAACTTGGCGAAGTCCTCGCCCTTGGACAGGCGCTGCTGAATTTCTTCGATGCGGGCCTTGGCCTGGGCGTCGTCGGTCTTGCCGTTGACTTCGATCAGGATGTGCGCAGCGCGGCGCTGCTCCGCGAGGTTGGCGATTTCCTTTTCGTACAGCGCCTTGAGCTCATCTTCGTTGACCGAAACCTGGTCGAAGAACGCAGCCTTCTTCAGCTCGATGTAATCGATGACCACCTGATCAGGGGTCATGAATTCCTTGGCGTGCTGGTCGTAATGGGCCTTGACCTCTTCATCGCTCACCTTGACCGCAGCCGGGTTGGCCTTGAAGGTCAGCGAAGCGAAATCGCGGGTCTGGTTCTCCAGACGGGCGAAGGCGTCGACTTGCTTGTCGGTAACGAAGCTGCTGCCTGCCAGGCCGGTACGCAACTGGCCGATGAGCATTTCCTGGGCGAGCATTTCACGGAACTGCATGCGACCGTAGCCCATCTGGCGGATGACGGCGTCAAAGCGCTCGGCGCTGAACTTGCCATCGACCTGGAACTCAGGCGTCTGCAGGATCAACTGATCCAGTGCAGCTTCGGAGAAAGCGAACTTGGCGTCTTCGGCGCCCTGCAACAGCAGCTTGCGATCGATCAGCCCCTTGAGCGCGGCTTCACGCAGCATCTTCTCGTCCAGCATCGCCGGATCGAAATCCTTGCCCAACTGTTGCATCAGCTGGCGGCGCTGCATGTCGACGGCCTGGCTCAGCTCGTTCTGGCTGATGGTCTGGCCATTGACCTTGGCGGCATCCTGGCTGTGGCTGGCGGCCTGGAAGATGGCCTCGAAACCGGTCAGTGCCATCAGCACGACGATGAGGCCAATGATGGTCTTGGCAATCCAACCCTGTGAATTGTCCCTGATATTCTGCAGCATGCGTCCCCCAGAAACGGTCGTACCACTGCATCGACAACCGCGGAGAGTGGGTAGAATCCTGATAAAAGAAAGGCGCATCCGAGGATGCGCCTTTTCTTAGCAAACGTGGCAGGCGGGAACGTTTGCGGCCCCCGCCGCTACGTGCTCGGACCTGGCCAGGCCGGGTCCGGCTGAAAGAGACGACTTAGTTGACGGCGTCTTTCAGGCCTTTGCCAGCTTTGAAGCCTGGAACCTTGGCAGCAGCGATCTTGATCGCCTTGCCGGTTTGTGGGTTACGGCCGGTGCGCTCAGCGCGCTCCTTGACGGAGAAGGTACCAAAGCCAACCAGAACGACGTCGTCGCCTGCTTTCAGGGCACCGGTTACGGAGTCAATTACTGCGTCCAGCGCGCGGCCGGCTACAGCTTTCGGGATGTCAGCAGAAGCGGCGATAGCGTCAATCAGTTCCGACTTGTTCACTCTAAGTCCCCTTATTTCTCTATTGAGTTTGTTTCTAAGTATGTAATGAAAAGCTTATGAAACGATCATTGGGTGGCCTGTTGACACTGGCGTGCCGCTTTATAGCAAGGCCCCGAAAAAGCTGTCAACCAAAGGCCCCAATGAGATACGAACTAGTGCGTGCTAATTCTTTCCTTAGCATCGCTGTCGCGCTTCTCTTCTTTCGCGACAATCTCCGGAGCCACATCTGGCAAGGGCTCCGGGGCGTATTGCAGCGCAATTTGCAGGACCTCGTCAATCCATTTAACCGGTTTGATTTGCAGATCCTGTTTTATATTTTCAGGAATCTCCTTCAGGTCACGCACATTTTCCTCGGGAATGATGACTGTCTTGATCCCGCCGCGGTGCGCCGCAAGCAGTTTTTCCTTCAGCCCCCCGATGGCAAGCACCTGGCCACGCAGGGTGATTTCACCGGTCATCGCCACATCGGCACGCACCGGAATCTGGGTCAGCGCCGAGACCAGTGCAGTGCACATGCCGATACCGGCACTCGGGCCATCCTTGGGCGTAGCGCCCTCAGGCATGTGGATGTGCACGTCGTGCTTCTCGTGGAAATCGGCAGCGATGCCCAGGCTGCGGGCACGGCTGCGTACCACGGTCTGCGCGGCGGTGATCGATTCGACCATGACATCGCCGAGCGAGCCGGTCTTGATCAACTGCCCCTTGCCCGGAATCACCACCGCCTCGATGGTCAGCAGTTCACCGCCGACCTGGGTCCAGGCAAGGCCTGTGACCTGGCCGATCTGGTCCTGGGTTTCGGCCAGACCATAACGGAACTTGCGCACACCCAGCAGGTGTTCGAGCTGCTCGCCGGTGACCTTGACCTTCACCTGCTTGTTGCCGGCATGCTCCTTGACCACCTTGCGGCAGACCTTGGCAATCTGGCGCTCCAGGCCACGCACACCGGCCTCTCGAGTGTAATAGCGGATGATGTCGCGGATCGCGGCGACATCGACTTCCAGCTCTTCCTTCTTGAGGCCGTTGGCCTTGACCTGCTTGGGCACCAGGTACTTGACCGCAATGTTGACCTTCTCGTCCTCGGTGTAGCCTGGCAGACGAATGATCTCCATCCGGTCCAGCAACGCTGGCGGGATGTTCATCGAGTTGGAGGTGCACAGGAACATCACGTCCGAGAGGTCGTAGTCGACTTCCAGGTAGTGATCGTTGAAGTTGTGGTTCTGCTCGGGGTCGAGCACTTCCAGCAGTGCCGAGGCGGGATCGCCGCGCATGTCACTGCCCATCTTGTCGATTTCGTCGAGCAGGAACAGCGGGTTGCGCACCCCGACCTTGGTCATCTTCTGGATCAGACGCCCCGGCATCGAGCCGATGTAGGTACGGCGGTGGCCACGGATCTCGGCCTCGTCACGCACACCGCCCAATGCCATGCGCACGAACTTGCGGTTGGTGGCGGAGGCGATCGACTCGGCCAGCGACGTCTTGCCCACGCCGGGCGGACCGACCAGGCACAGCACGGGGCCGCGGATCTTCTTCACGCGCTTCTGGACTGCGAGGTACTCGAGGATACGCTCCTTCACCTCTTCCAGGCCGTAGTGGTCGGAATCGAGGATCTCCTCGGCCTTGGCCAGGTCCAGACGCACCTTGCTCTGGGCTTTCCAGGGCACCTGCACCAGCCAGTCGAGGTAAGAGCGTACCACCGTGGCCTCGGCGGACATCGGCGACATCTGCTTGAGCTTGTTCAGCTCGGCCTGGGCCTTGGTGAGGGCATCCTTGGGCAGGCCAGCGGCATCGATACGCTTTTTCAGCTCTTCGACTTCGTTGTGGCCTTCATCACCATCACCGAGCTCCTTCTGAATAGCCTTCATCTGCTCATTCAGGTAGTACTCGCGCTGGCTGCGCTCCATCTGCTTCTTGACCCGGCCACGGATGCGTTTCTCGACCTGCAGCAGGTCGATTTCGGCGTCCAGCAGCGCCAGCACGTGCTCGACACGGGCCGACAGGTCGATGATCTCGAGGATTTCCTGCTTCTGTTCGATCTTCAGCGCCATGTGCGCGGCCATGGTATCGACCAGGCGCCCCGGCTCTTCGATGCTGTTGAGCGATGACAGCACTTCGGCAGGCACTTTCTTGCCCAGCTGAACGTACTGTTCGAACTGCGACAGCAGGCTGCGCAGGAACACTTCGGACTCGCGCTCAGCCGCCTCGACCTCGTCGATCAGGCTGACTTCGGCGCGAACGTGGCCTTCGACCTCGGTGAAGCGCTCGACCGCACCGCGCTGCTCGCCTTCGACCAGCACCTTGACGGTGCCATCAGGCAGCTTGAGCAGTTGCAGGACGGTAGCAATGGTGCCGACGCGATACAGGGCATCTTCGCCCGGATCGTCGTCGGCCGGGTTCTTCTGGGCCAGCAGGAGGATCTGCTTTTCGCCCGTCATCGCGGCCTCTAGGGCTTCGATGGACTTCTCGCGTCCCACGAACAGCGGGATAACCATGTGCGGATAAACGACGACATCGCGCAATGGCAAAAGAGGCAAGTCGAGGGTGGTCTTCATGATTTCGCCTCTACAGCGGCCTTGGGGCCGGAAACCGGTGGAAATAGTGCTTGGAGCTAATGTGGGGGCAGGTCCGCAAAAATACAAGCCGCTGGCGCCAGAAAAGCAGAAAGGGGCCCATGGGCCCCTTTCTGTTTCAGCGTGTCAGGCGTGCGACTCAGGCGTCAGGCACGGCCTTGGCTTGCGGCTCGCTGTTCTCGTAGATCAGCAGCGGCTGCGAAGTACCGTCGATAACGCTCTCGTCGATCACCACCTTGCTGACATCCTTCTGCGAAGGAATCTCGTACATGGTGTCGAGCAGCACGCCTTCGAGGATCGAACGCAGGCCACGGGCGCCGGTCTTGCGCTCCAGAGCCTTGCGAGCAACGGCCTTGAGGGCGTCGCTGCGGAACTCGAGGTCCACGCTTTCCATCTCGAACAGCTTGGCGTATTGCTTGGTCAGGGCGTTCTTCGGCTCGGTGAGAATCTGCATCAAGGCAGCTTCGTCCAGCTCGTCGAGCGTGGCCAGAACCGGCAAGCGACCGACGAACTCCGGAATCAGGCCAAACTTGACCAGATCGTCCGGCTCGACTTCGCGCAGCGACTCACCCACCTTCTTGCCTTCCTGCTTGCTGCGCACTTGCGCGCCGAATCCGATACCACCTTTGGTGGAGCGGTTCTGGATGACCTTCTCGAGACCCGAGAATGCGCCACCGCAGATGAACAGGATGTTACGCGTGTCGACCTGCAGGAACTCCTGCTGCGGGTGCTTGCGGCCACCCTGGGGCGGCACGGAGGCCACGGTGCCCTCGATCAGCTTCAGCAATGCCTGCTGCACGCCTTCGCCCGAAACGTCACGGGTGATGGACGGGTTGTCCGACTTGCGCGAGATCTTGTCGATCTCGTCGATGTAGACGATGCCCATCTGGGCCTTTTCCACATCGTAGTCGCACTTCTGCAACAGCTTCTGAATGATGTTCTCGACGTCCTCACCCACATAACCGGCTTCGGTCAGGGTGGTGGCGTCGGCAATGGTGAACGGCACGTTCAACAGGCGCGCAAGGGTTTCGGCGAGCAGGGTCTTGCCCGAGCCGGTAGGCCCGATCAGGAGGATGTTGCTCTTGCCGAGTTCGACCTCGTCGCCCTTCTTGTCACGCTGGTTCAGGCGCTTGTAGTGGTTGTACACCGCTACGGCAAGCACCTTCTTGGCGCGCTCCTGACCAATGACGTACTGGTCCAGGATGCCGCTGATTTCTTTCGGCGAAGGTAGTTTGTGCGCGTTGCTCTCGGCCTGGGCTTCCTGCACCTCCTCTCGGATGATGTCGTTGCACAGGTCGACGCACTCGTCGCAGATAAATACCGAGGGCCCGGCAATCAATTTGCGCACTTCGTGCTGGCTTTTGCCGCAGAAGGAGCAATAGAGCAATTTGCCGTTGTCCTCGCCGTTACGGGTGTCAGTCATTCGATCGATCCAATCCGGTAGGCTTGCAACACAAGATGAAGGCAATTGCGGGCTTTTTCAAGTCCGCAGGCGGGCCCTTTCGGCGCCCGCCCGCTCTGGCGCCTAGGCTCAGGATACCAGTTGCCGCTTGTCGTAGACCGAGTCGACCAGGCCGTACTCGGCCGCGCGCGAGGCGCTCATGAAGTTGTCACGCTCGGTGTCGCGCTTGATGGTCTCGAGGTCCTGGCCGGTGTGGAAGGCCAGCAGCTCGTTCAGGCGCGCCTTGATGCTGAGGATTTCCTGGGCGTGGATCTCGATGTCGGTCGCCTGGCCCTGGAAGCCGCCCAGCGGCTGGTGAATCATCACGCGCGAGTTCGGCAGGCAGTGACGCTTGCCTGCCGCACCAGCGGCCAGCAGGAAGGCGCCCATGCTGCAGGCCTGGCCGATGCAGATCGTGGAGACGTCCGGCTTGATGAACTGCATGGTGTCGTATATCGACATGCCTGCGGTGACCGAGCCACCCGGCGAGTTGATGTACAGATGGATATCCTTGTCCGGGTTTTCCGCTTCAAGGAACAGCAGCTGCGCCACAACCAGGTTGGCCATGTAGTCCTCTACAGGACCCACCAGGAAGATCACACGCTCCTTCAACAGGCGCGAGTAGATGTCGTAGGCACGTTCGCCACGGGCGGACTGCTCGATAACCATCGGGACCAGACCGCCTGCGGCCTGGATGTCAGAGCTCTGCTGAATATAAGAATTGCGGGACATGTCCTGCACTCACTCCCAAATAGTCATGGCTTTAATAACGCACAAGCCAGCCCGAAGGCTGGCTTGTGGGGTTTCCTACGAGAGTAGCAAATCACTCAGCTTCGGCAGGAGCCTGTGCTGGCTTGACAGCCTCTTCGTACGAGACCGACTTGTCGGTCACAGTCGCTTTCTGCAGGACAGTATCTACAACTTGCTCTTCCAGCACAACCGAACGGACTTCGTTCAGTTGCTGGTCGTTCTTGTAGTACCAGTTGATGACCTGCTCAGGCTCCTGGTAAGCGGAAGCCATTTCCTCGATCATCTCGCGAACCTTGGCGTCGTCCGGCTTCAGTTCGAACTGCTTGACCACCTCGGCGACGATCAGGCCCAGAACCACGCGGCGCTTGGCTTGCTCTTCGAACAGCTCGGCCGGCAGTTGCTCAGGCTTGATGTTGCCACCGAACTGCTGGACAGCCTGCACGCGCAGACGGTTGACTTCGTTTTCCAGCAGGGCTTTCGGCACGTCGACCGGGTTGGCGGCCAGCAGACCGTCCATGACCTGGTTCTTGACCTTGGCCTTGATGGCCTGGCGCAGTTCACGCTCCATGTTCTTGCGAACTTCGGTGCGGAAGCCTTCCAGGGTGGTTTCCTTGATGCCGAACTGGGCGAAGAAGGCTTCGTTCAGCTCTGGCAGCACAGGTGCGGAAACGCTGTTGACGGTGATGGTGAACTCGGCGGCCTTGTTGGCCAAGTCCAGGTTCTGGTAGTCCTCGGGGAAGGTCACGTTGACAACGCGCTCTTCGCCGGCCTTGGCGCCAACCAGGCCATCTTCGAAGCCTGGGATCATGCGGCCGGAACCCAGCACCAGCTGGGTGCCCTTGGCCGAACCACCGGCGAAGGCCTCACCGTCGATCTTGCCGACGAAGTCGATGTTGACCTGGTCGTCTTTCTCGGCGGCACGCTCGACGGCTTCGAAACGGACGTTCTGCTTGCGCAGCACTTCCAGCATGTTGTCCAGGTCGGCGTCAGCGACGTCGGCGCTCAGGCGCTCGACGTTGATCGACTCGAAGCCGGCAACGGTGAATTCAGGGAAGACTTCGAAGATGGCGACGAACTCGAGGTCCTTGCCTTTCTCGAACGACTTGGGCTCCACAGCCGGGGCGCCAGCCGGGTTCAGCTTCTGCTCGACCACAGCTTCATAGAAGGAGGCCTGGACCAGGTCACCGAAGGCTTCCTGGCGGGCAGCGTCTTCGTAACGCTGACGAATAACGCTCATTGGCACCTTGCCTGGACGGAAGCCCGGGACCTTGGCGCGACGGGCAGTCTGTTGCAGACGCTTGTTGACTTCGTTCTCGACGCGCTCGGCCGGAACGGCGATGGTCATGCGGCGCTCGAGAGCGGAAGTGTTTTCAACAGAAACTTGCATGGATATTCCTCGTTGCACAGACGTTAGCCGGCGATAGCCCGACTCCAGAATCAAGGGCGAATATTCTAGTGACTCACGCACCAGAAGTCACCCCACTCGGGACGACGGACAACCACGCCGGTCGATTTCGTTTACAGGCCGGCGCAAAAATGCGTCAGGCCTCGTTACTCAAGGGCTGCGCACCACCTTGGAGGGCGCACGCCGAAAAAACTTGTCAAACAGTTACAGCTGCAGAGCCGGCCCGTTACTGCGGGTCGATTTCATTGAACTGGCAATACTCTTCCCACGACATGCCCAGCGCCTCGGCCACCTCGCGGTGAGTCTCCAGACGCATGGCCTGCAATTGCTCCGGGTTCTCGGCGATCAACTGCAGGGCCAGTTCCCAGGGCTCGACACCCTGCTCTTGCGCCGCATCTTCGAACGCCCACTCGACTTGCTGAGCCTGCTCGCGCGCGTCAAGCTCGTGGATCTCCTCGAGCAATTGCGGGTTGGCCTCGCGAAATCGCTGCAGCGCCAACGCCTGGCGCGCTTCTTTGGCAATCATCGGTATTTCCCCTGCCGGTCACCGACCGGTGTTTCAACCGGCTGAAATCTATCAGCTTTTATAGCGTTGCCACCAGAGGGCAAGCCCCTCAATCCTTCAGGCCGACAGGCGCACACGCCAGCGGCCGCTGCCGCCAGCTCGACCAGGCCTGCTGCCAGCCCTGCTCATGGGTCACGCCTGGCAGGGAAACCAGCTCAAGACAACGTGCCACTCCCAATTGCCGCGCATAAAACGCTGCAACGCCAGCAGGCACCTGACGATCCTCTGCACCCAGCAGATGGCGCTGGGGAATACGCGCCAGACGCTCCCGATACTGCAAAGGTTCGAGCGACCCTTCCAGCGGCGTCAGCTCACGCATTCGCACCCATTCAGCCGGACTCAGATTGCCGGCCAGAGTCTGCACCTGCCACACATCCTCACGCCGCCCCGCCAGCAACAAGGCAAGCGCGCCACCACCGGAGTAGCCCACCAACTCGAAGCCTTGATTGCCATAACGTGCCCTCAGTTGGTCGAGCGCCTGACCAAGACTATCCAGCACTTCGGGGGAAAACCGCCGCCCCGCCCACAGCGTCGGCGTGCAACCGGACGCCTGAACGAACTGGCAAGGCCGCGCTATATATAAGGAAGGTGTCGGATCCTGCATGGCCAGGTCGACCACCAGAGTCTGCCGCGGCGTAGGGTCCAGACTCGGCTGCGAGGGCGTGACCCAGGCATGGCCGTCACCCTCCAGATAAAGCCGTAGCACGTTGGCTGCGGGCATCCGCGCGGGCGCCACGACCAGCAGTGGAAAGCTTTCCAGCGCCAGCACCTGTACCTCACGACCGTACTCGGCAGCCCTGTGCTCCAGCGCTTCGCGCGGCGACTGGCATGCTGCGAGCACAAGAGCACCCACAACAGCCAGTACACCCCTTCCCCACATCGAAATCAGACGAAGCTGAGGTTGTGACGCTGGGCACCATATACCACGCGCGCGGCGGTAATCAGCTGGTGAGGGATCTCGACGTAAGGGACGTCGGAGTTGCTCAGCGCCATGTCGAACAATTGCACCAGCACGGAATTGCGGCGCACCAGGATCACATCGGACCAATCGGTGTTGGTCATGGCCACCGGAATGAAGTCCGAACGCTTCATGAAGCTGCCCAGCGCCTCCAGCACGCCCAGGTTCTGCTTGGTGCCATTGGCACTGAAGCAGCAGTCGTTGAGCATCATGATGCCGTCCGGGCCGAGCAACTCCTGGTAGTACATCATGTCGCGCAGGACGTACTCGTACTGGTGGTTGGCATCCACGTAGACGAAATCGAACTGCTCGATGCCGGTCTGCTCGCGGATCTTGTCGATCGCACCGATGGTTTCGGAGCGAATCACCGTGACCTCGGGCATGTCGACGAACTTTGATACACACTCCTGGTACAAGCGGTCCCAGGTCGCATCGTCGTGCAGCGAGCCACCATAGTAGTACTCGTAGTCGTCCACCGGAGAGACCCAAGGCGGCAACTGATCGAATGGACTGTAAGCCTTGTTCGCCTCCTTGCTCCAACTGTCGGCCAACACCATGCGCTCTGGCGTCAGTGCTGCGCGCAGCTTGAGGGCGTTCTCGCCACGCAGCACACCGAGCTCGGCAACCACCGGGCGTTTTTCCAGCGCATTGAAAACCGCGCCAACCACGTAATACAGACTATCCCTATGCGTGCTGCAGACTTTCATGTTCGTTCCTTTTATTCGCGGAATCGCATCAACGCCAAACGCTAAGCAAGAATCCGACCAGCCGCCAACACCGAGGCCCAACCCGCATTAACACTGGACTGGGAGGTGATGCCGAATGATGAACACAAAAAATCCCGCCAGCGAAATGACACGGATGCGCCAGAATTCCGCTGCCCTGGGAATTTGCTGCAGACATGAAAAATGCCGCACAAGGCGGCATTTTCATGCGCTTGACCGCCTGACGCGCAGCCTCGGCGTGACCATGAAAGGTCGTCGCATCGCCATTCGAGTGCGGCCATGACCAACTACCAGAAAGCCATCACCCTCGACTTCAGCCAGATCGGCGAGTCGGCTCAGGCCAAGATCAAGCACAAGCTGGCCTTCAAGGCGCCGACCAAGCGCGCTGGATGCTCGACACGCACCAACGAAAAAAGGCAGCCTGAATGGCTGCCTTTTTTGTGCCGCTGTTCCCAGTTTGTTCCCACCGCGCTCCCGAAAAGAGGGCGCGACATGGTGAACCCTTTAAAAACAGTAGCTTAGATGGTGCGGACGAAGAGACTCGAACTCTTACAGCTTGCGCCGCTGGAACCTAAATCCAGTGTGTCTACCAATTTCACCACGTCCGCGTGATGCACTTAAAACAAAGGCGCCTGATTATACAATCAAGGCGCCTTTGAAGAATATGGGGTGGACGATGGGAATCGAACCCACGACAACTGGAATCACAATCCAGCGCTCTACCAACTGAGCTACGCCCACCATATTGCGGTGTTACGTTACCTACTTGCTTGCCTAAGCTGCCTTATGGCGCACCCGGCAGGACTCGAACCTGCGACCATCCGCTTAGAAGGCGGATGCTCTATCCAGCTGAGCTACGGGCGCATATTCAATCTGCTTTCCGTTACGATTGCAAATCAATTTTCAGCCTTACCGAACGAGCTAGCAAATCCACTCATTCTGCCTGACTTTGCTAACCAGTGCTAGGTTGTGCCCGACAAGTGCGACGAATGTTATAGACGAGCCGAAAGGTCGTCAACACTTTTTTCAAAAAAATTTAAATTATTTAAGGGGTTAGGGGATTTGCCCGACCACGCGCCTTTGCCCTCGGCCCGGCTCGTGCGAGAATGCGCCCTCTTTATTGTTCCCTTCTCGATGGTTAATCACGCGTCTATGACTGCACACCTTATAGATGGCAAGGCGATCGCCGCCAACCTGCGCAAGCAGATCGCCCAACGTGTCGCCGAGCGCCGCCAGCAAGGCCTGCGCACGCCAGGCCTGGCGGTGATCCTGGTCGGCACCGACCCGGCCTCCCAAGTCTACGTTTCGCACAAGCGCAAGGACTGTGAGGAAGTCGGCTTCATCTCCCAGGCGTTCGACCTGCCCAGCGACACCACGCAGCAAGCCCTGACCGATCTGATCGACCGTCTCAACGACGACCCGGCCGTCGATGGCATCCTGCTGCAATTGCCGCTGCCAGCGCATCTGGACGCTTCGCTGCTGCTCGAGCGCATTCGTCCGGACAAGGACGTCGATGGTTTCCACCCCTACAACATCGGTCGCCTGGCCCAGCGTATCCCGCTGCTGCGCCCATGCACCCCGAAGGGCATCGTCACCCTGCTGGAAAGCACCGGGCAAGACCTGTACGGCATGAACGCCGTTATCGTCGGCGCCTCCAACATCGTCGGTCGCCCGATGGCCATGGAACTGCTGCTGGCCGGCTGTACCGTCACCGTCTGCCATCGCTTCACCAAGGACCTGGCCGGCCACGTCGGTCGCGCCGACCTGCTGGTGGTAGCGGCCGGCAAGCCGGGGCTGGTCAAGGGCGAGTGGGTCAAGGAAGGCGCCATCGTCATCGACGTGGGCATCAACCGCCAGGACGACGGCAAGCTGGTGGGCGATGTGGTCTACGAGACCGCCCTGCCCCGCGCCGGCTGGATCACGCCGGTTCCAGGTGGCGTCGGGCCCATGACCCGAGCGTGCCTGCTGGAGAACACCTTGTATGCGGCTGAAGAGCTGCACAAGTAACTGTTCTTGGCACACTGGATTTAGGTTCCAGCGGCGCAGCTATGAAAAACGGCATCCCTGGGATGCCGTTTTT
>NZ_JABWRO010000146.1:0-12562 GCF_014268985.1 Pseudomonas sp. RW10S2
GCGATGGGCTGCAAGGCAGCCCCAACTGCATTACCGAGACCTCAGCCTACGCACCGCGTCACATGCTTCACCGACAGATACCCCGACAACCCCCAAGGCCCAAGCTCGCGCCCGATGCCGCTGCCCTTTGTGCCGCCCCACGAGGTTTCGACGAACACCGCCTGCACCGAGTTGATCCACACATGCCCGACCTCCAGCGCATCGGCCACGCGCTCGGCGCGTTCGAGGTCCGCCGAGCAGACCGTGGCCACCAGGCCGAAGCGGCTGTCGTTGGCCTGGGCAATTGCTTGCTCTTCCGTGGTGAACCGGCGTGCGCACAGCACCGGGCCGAAAATCTCTTCGACCCACAAGCGGCTGGTCTCGGGCACATCGACGTACAGTGTCGGACTGACGAACCAACCTTCGGCATCCAGCGCCTTGCCACCGGCCAGGCACTTCAACCCTTCTTCACGCGCCCTGGCGAAATAGCTGGCAACCTTGAGCCATTGCGCCTGGCTGGTCAGCGGGCCCATCTCGACGTCTTCGACCAGTGGATTGCCCACGCGCAATTTCTCCAGCGCCGCCTGCAGGCGTGGCAGCAGCGTGTCGGCGATACCGTCCTGCACCAGCAGGCGTGAGGTGGCCGAGCACATCTGCCCGGCGTTCCAGGTAATGCCGGCGACAATCCACTCTACCGCCTGGTCCGGATCGCAGTCGTCGAAGACCACGATCGCCGACTTGCCGCCCAACTCCAATGTCACTGGGCGGCACTGCGTGGCGGCGCTGCGCATGACCTGGCTGCCGACGGCATTGCTGCCGGTGAACGACAGCTTGTCCAGACCGTTGTGGCCGCTCAGCGCCGCGCCGGTCTCGGCCTTGCCGTTGACGATGTTCAGCACCCCGGCAGGGAGCCCCAATTGTTCGGCGATCTGGCCGTAGGCCTGTTCGATCAGCGGGGTGACCTCCGAGGGCTTGAGCACCACGGTGCAGCCGGCGGCCAGGGCCGGGGCGAGCTTCCAGGCACTGGTCACCAGCGGGAAGTTCCACGGCACGATCAGGCCGACCACGCCGACGGCTTCCAGGCGCGTGCGTGCGGTAAAGCCTGGGGCGGCCAGGGGCACGTCGCAGTTTTTCTGCGGCAGTTGTTCAGCGAGCTCGGCGTAGTAGGCGAAGGTTGCCACCGCGTCGTCCAGATCGATCTCGGCCTCGTGCCGTGGCTTGCCGTTGTTGCGCATCTGCAGCGCGATCAGTTCCTCGCGGCGGGCACCGAGCTGTTCGGCAAATCCGCGCAACAGGGCCGCGCGCTCGGCGGCGGGGCGGCTCTTCCAGGTGGGCAGCGCACGGCGTGCGGCTTGCACCGCCTCGTCCACCTGGGCGCTGCTGGCCGATTTCAGCTCGGCGAACGGGATGCCCAGAGAGGGATCGCAGACGCTGATGCTGTCGTTGCCTTGGCCTTCGACCCAGCGGCCGTCGATGTAGTGGGGGGTGGTCATGGTCGGATTCCAGTCAGGCCATTTCGGCAGTGGTCACGGGGGGCACGGGAGCGTCTTTGCAGCGTACCCAGCGCGGGCCGCGCGGGCCGTAGACACCGGCAGGTTCGGGGAACAGGTTGAGCAGGATCAGGTACAGCACGCCGGCGATGCCGAGGGTGACCGGCAGGCTCAGGTCGATGCCGCCAGCCAGGTCACCGAACGGGCCGACGAACTGTCCCGGCAGGTTTACGAAGCACAGGCCCACGGCGGCGCTGGGGATCCAGGCACCCATGCCGCGCCAGTTCCAGCCGTGCAGGAACCAGTAGTGGCCGCCACGCTGGCCGCGGGTGAACACCTGCAGGTCGTCGGCGTGGTAGAAGCCACGGCGGGTGATCAGGCCGAGGATCATGATCACCATCCACGGGCTGGTGCAGGTGATGATCAGCACGGCGAAGGTCGATACGCTCTGCACCAGGTTGAAAGCGAAGCGGCCGATGAAGATGAAGGCGATCGCCAGCACACCGATCAGCAGGGTGGCCGCCGCGCGGCTGAGCAGGCGCGGGAACACGCTGGACATGTCCAGCCCGGTGCCGTACAGCGCGGTGGTGCCGGTGGACATGCCGCCGATCACGGCAATCAGGCATACCGGCAGGAAGAACCAGGTCGGCGAAATCGCCAGCAGGCCGCCGACATAGTTGTTGCCGGCGATATAGTCCGGCGCCTGGCTGGCCACCAGGGTAGCGGTGCACAGACCGAACAGGAACGGGATCAGGGTCGCGGCCTGGGCCAGGATCACCGCCAGCATGATGCGCGATTTCGGGGTCTGGCGCGGGATGTAGCGTGACCAGTCACCGAGGAACGCGCCGAAGGACACCGGGTTGCTCATGGCGAGGATCGCGGCGCCAACGAAGGCGGCCCAGAAGCCCGGCTGGCCGAGGTTGACGCTGCCGGCGAAGCTTGCGTCGAACGGTCCGGCGAAGGCGGCGACGCCGAGCAGGAACAGCAGGCTTGAAGCCCATACCGCAACCTTGTTGACCCACAACATGAAGCGGAAACCAAAGATGCATACCACCAGCACCAGCACTGCGAACAGGCCATAGGCCAGACCCAGGGTGAGGTCGGTTTCGGGCAGCCCGACCAGGCGCTTGGCGCCGCCGATCAGGGCATCGCCCGAGCTCCACACCGACAACGAAAAGAACGCCACGGCGGTCAGCAGCGACAGGAACGAGCCGACGATCCGTCCGTGTACGCCAAAATGCGCACCGGACGAGACGGCGTTGTTGGTGCCGTTGAGTGCGCCGAACAGCCCCATGGGGGCAAGGATCAGCGAACCGACCCCGACCCCGAGCAGGATCGCCCACAGCCCCGCCTGGAAGGACAACCCGAACAGTACCGGGAAGCTGCCGAGCACGGCGGTGGCGAAAGTGTTGGCGCCGCCGAAGATCAGGCGGAAAAGGTCAAGGGGAGTGGCGTCGCGTTGATCGTCGGGGATCTGTTCGACGCCATTGGTCTCGATACCGGTCGAGTGGCTCATGGTGGTGCTCCAGCGCGAGTGTTGTTGGCCTGTAGCAGGCTTTGTTGTGAGTGCGATGGCAGTGCGGCAAGGCCGTTGTCGAAGGTCAGGCGCAGGAGGCGACCGACAAGTGTTCATGGCACGCCAGCCAGCGCTCGCCTTGCAGGCGGAACACGATGGTCTCGCGCTCGTTCAGCGCTTGTTCCTGCTCGGCAATGCGAATGCGTGTGGCCACGTCGTGCATGAAGATCGCCAGATCGCCCTGCAGGCTCACGTGGGCATTGCTCGAGGTGCAGCCGAGCACGGCAAAGCCGTCGGCTTTCCACTGGGCCCAAAGATCTTCATAGGCGCGGCGAGACAGAAGCGGTTGGGGCAGCGTATGGAACAGGAACGTGGCGTCTTCGCTGAAACAGGCGAAATAGCGGGCGGTATCGTTACTGGCAAAGGCGTCGACGAGGTCGGCGGCAGCTTGCCGTACCTGGAGGGTCTGGTCCACGGGAGTGGCCTCACGGTTATTGTGATTGTGGTGAGGCGATTCTGGAGAGGCGTGTCAGGGGGAAAAATCGGCAGGGGCAAATAATCAGTTCAGAAAATCATGAACTGATTATTTGCCCCTGGCGGGAGGCCATTAACCGGCGTTGAGTTCGCTACGGTAGTTTTCCAGGTACACCTGACGCTCGTGGCTGGCGGCATTGCGGTCGGCTGCGATCATGTCCAGCTTGCCCGCCGCCTGGGTAAGATAGGCCGGCAGTTCGTCGTTGGTGATGTACTTTCCGGACAGCGTGTTGAGCTTGCTCCAGCCGTCCTTGAACGTCAGGGCGAAATGATCGGAGACAATGCCGACGGCGATCCACTGCCCGGTCTGACTGATGAAGAATGCGTCGGTGGACTCACACAATTGCGAGAAGAGGTAGTCGCGGCTCGAGTCGATGTCTTCGGCATCTTCGAACTCTTCGATCTGCTCTTGGGCATCCTGGCGAATGATCTCCATGAAGTCGCAGAACGAGCGGAAGAAGAACGCAATTTCCACGACGATTTCGCGGGTGCGCTTGAGGGCGCTAACGCTCAGGTTCAGTGACCTGATGGCAAGCTCGATGATCTCCTGCTCGCTGCCTTTGCCTGCCATCAGCACAGAGACTTCCGCCAGTTCGGCTGCCTGTTCGCGCCGGGCGGTTTCGTACTTGTCGGCATTATCGAGCATATGCAGCTGCATCTGGCGCAGGTTGTCGGCTTGTTCCCGGCTGGCATCGCTGATCTCACCGGCTGCCGAGGCCAGCGTCTGGAGCGCGGAATCCAGTGTTCCAAGGTGCTCCTTGGCCAGGTTGTACTTGACCTTGGCCTTGGCCAGAAGCTCTTGGGCTTCGGTGATCCGGTTCTCCAGCGCCTTGAGCTTGCCGGTGTCGCTCTCCTGGCCTTTCTGCTTCTGATAACCGGAGATCGACGTCTGCAGTTTCTCCACATCCTCCTGTATCAGGGCCAGTTCCGCGCGCTGCTCGGAGCGTTCTTTCTTCAGGCGAATGAGATCGCCAGTGGTGTCGCTGTTGGCGCCTTTACCGACGCTGGTAGCGACTGAGGCGGCGGCGATCAGCGACGAGCCGCCGCCGCTGGCGGCCATGGCCACCAGTGGCATGGCGGCCGATACCACCTGCGCCGCACCACGCAGCATGCCTGACCAGAAGGCGCGCTCCTCGGAAGACTTGGCTTGGGCTGCATAGTCGCGGGCAAGCGCCTCGTAGCGCTGGACCTGTTGTTGCATGTCGGCTACCAGCGATTCCAGTGCCTTGCTGCGAGCCTTGTGCTGAAGAATTTCCTGACGAATTTTTTCGTTGGCCTCAAGTGTCAAGCTCAAGGCCATTTCGCTGCTGGCGGTCACTTCGTTGGTGTCATTGATGATGCAATCGTAGCGGTCGACGATGGTTTGCAGGTTCGCGTTGACCTCCATGGCCGATTTTTTGATCTCGTTGGCCATCTCCATCAGTTCTTTGCCGACGAAGCGCTTGATCTGCGTGATGTCGCCGCTTGTCTGGGCGGCGGTCCAGCCGGTCAGGCCGCGGTTGAGCCTTCGGGTGAGACGGCTGGCGGCATTGCTGGCGGCCTTGATCTGGCGTTCACTCTCCTGCTGCGCTTTGATCAGGCTGTTCATGATGCTGCTGATCTTGACGCGGATGTCGCCGTTGCGTTGGGGCGTGGTGTTGTAGGCGATGTAGAGCAGGTCGATGGCGTGGTCCGTATCGATCCTGGCGCGCGACGAGTCGTAGGAGCCCTCGATCCTGTTCACGTAGTGAGTCACGAGCGGGCTGTGGACGGTTGGCAGGCTCAACGGTTGGGATGCGCCATGAGTTGTCAGTTCCTTACGGATGTTTTTCTCGATCAGGGCTCTGCGGCTGATGAATGGGGTAGATTCAGACACGGTGGACCTCTTCTGTGGATTGGGAGAACTATCTAGCGGGGGTTTGGAAATCGGGGGATGGCTGTCGGCCGAATCCCGAGGGGGCTGTCGCCGCGCAGTCGTCTATCCATGTCATCGAATAGAAGGCAATGTTG
This sequence comes from Pseudomonas sp. RW10S2, assembly GCF_014268985.1. NCBI lineage: Bacteria > Pseudomonadati > Pseudomonadota > Gammaproteobacteria > Pseudomonadales > Pseudomonadaceae > Pseudomonas > Pseudomonas sp. RW10S2. The sequence goes on from NZ_JABWRO010000146.1 coordinate 5,509, forward strand.
CTGAGCTGTGACCAGAGCGTTTTGAGCAGCGCATGGGTGTCGTCGAGTGCCGACTGCAGCAGAGGGTGCAGAGGCACGACCTCCTCGGCGTAGCACTGAGGGCTGTGCTGGGGGGATTCACAGTCATGGCGTGCGGCGGTGAATGCGTCCAGTTGCTGGAGTACGGCGCTCTGTTGCAGGCGTGTGCTGCTGAGTGCCGGTTTCATCACCGTCAGGTTGCGCTCGTCGAACTGGGTCGAACGGATGGCGCTCTGATTGGTCCAGATTTCGTTTTCAAGCGCTTGCAGACGTATGCGGTGCTCTGGTCGCCACGGCAGTTTTTCGTAGTCCTGGAGCTCCTGGTCCAACTGCTGGCGCAGGCGGGCTATACGACGTTCGATTTCGGGAATCTGCCGCAGCCTTTCACCCATGGTGGGCTCCAGGCGATGGATGCTGTCGATGAGCAGCCGCTCCAGACTCTCCAGATGCGGCACGCACTGCGCGGCACGGCGTTCCAGTTGCAGAGTCTCGGTCTGCGGATCGGCTGGCTGTGCGCTGATGAGCCCTGTGTATAGCAAGGCCACCGCCAGACCTGGCAATTGCATGGACGCGTTGATAAGTGGCATGGGACGCTCCGTTCCTGGGGGAAGCGGAGCGTCTGCGACGGACCGCTGTCGGCATTAGAGCGTCGGGGCACAGCTCGAAAAAGAAGGAACGGATGCCTTTCAGGGAGGGTTTACCAAAGCAGGTGGCATTGCCTCAGATATTGATGAAACCCCCGGACTTCACCTCGTTGAGCACGAAGAAGGTGCGCACCTGCCGCACTCCGGGAAGGGCGATGATCTGCGTATTGTGCAGTTGGTTGAAGGCCGGCAGGTCACGCACGCGGATCTTCAGGAAGTAGTCCACATCCCCCGCCACCAGCCAGCATTCCAGCACCTGCTGCAGGTTGCGCGCGGCCGCTTCGAACGCGGCGAAGCTCTCGGGGGTGGAGCGATCCAGCACCACGCCGATGAGTACTACGGTGCCTTGCTGCAGCACGTTCGGATCGACGTGGGCATGCACCCCTTTGATCACGCCCGCATCGAACAGCCGCTTGGTGTGGTTCCAGCACGCAGTGGTGCTCAGCCCGACCTTCTTCGCCAGTTCCGCGTTGCTGATTCGGCCATTGGCTTGCAATGCACGCAGGATCTTGCGTTCGTGGGCGTTGACCTCGATGGACTTGGAGGGTTCTTTCATCGCGCTTCCTCGGTCTGGCGTGGGGCCCGCTGCCGCCAGGCTTGGGCGGTTGCCGGAATGATGGTCTGTTCTGCAAAGCAGTCACGGGACGGTCTTCAATGGGCGCTAGGAAACGGGAAGGATGTTCCCGATCAAGCTTGAGAATAGGTATGAAATTCAAACCTGCGCTGAGTATCGTTTTGGAGCAGGTTTCATGCGCACAGGCCCGACGAGAGGGAGCAGGTCATGCTGGCGATTTCCAGGTTCGCAAGGTGGGTGAAGGCGCCATCGCAGGACGTGGCGGTGGTGGTGGTGTCCAGTGCAGCGTTGCCCGAAAGCCTGGGCAGCGGGCTGCACGCCGCGCTCGATGGCTGGAACGAAGTTGCCCATCTGCACGTGCAGGACATGGACGGCCTGCAGGCCAACTGGCTGGCCGCCGGGGAGGGGCAGCGCACGCTTGCCGCCGAGTCGGTGTGCGAGGCCAGCGCGCTGCTGCGAGCGGTCTCCAAGCGGTGCTACCTGCTAGACCTCGAGAGCGACGGGCAGGTGCGCCTGGCATGGCTAGGCTCAGTGTGTGGCCATGAGCTGCGCTGCCTGCAGCTCGACCCCGCGATCAGTCGTCAGGGCTCGCCCGTGACACAGGTCGAGCAGGTCGTCGACGTGGCGCGGATGCTGGTCAAGCGGATTCTCGAGGAACGCTTCCTGGCGGTCTGAAACCCCACCCAACAAGCACACCGAGGTGCAAGCGCTGTCATGAGCATCCATCAAGCCGCAGGATCGTTGCGCGAGCCGTCCGCCGAGGACGATATCGACTCCCAGGGCCTGGACGAGTGGCGCGACGCGTTGCTGTCGCTGCTCGAACACGAAGGCGCACCGCGCACGCGGGTGCTGCTCGACAGGCTTGCGGCGCTGGCGCGGCGTCACGCAGTCGGCTGGCAGCCAGGGCATGGCACGCCCTATATCAATAGCATCGGCGTCGAGCAGCAGCCGGTTTTCCCAGGCGACCTGGCGACCGAGGAACGCCTGGCCTCGATCATGCGCTGGAACGCGCTGGCCATGGTGGTGCGCGCCAACCAGGCCTACGGCGAGCTGGGCGGTCATATTGCAAGCTACGCCAGTGCCGCCGACTTGTTCGAGGTCGGCTTCAACCACTTCTTCCGTGGCGGCGATGCACCGGGGGCAGGTGACCTGGTGTTCTTCCAGCCGCACTCGGCGCCGGGTGTCTATGCCCGGGCCTTCCTCGAAGGGCGCTTGCAGGTTGAGCAACTGGAGCACTATCGACAAGAAATCACTGCGCGGCGCCGCGGTGTGCAGGGGCTGTCGAGTTATCCACATCCCTGGCTGATGCCTGATTTCTGGCAGTTCCCCACCGGCTCCATGGGCATCGGGCCGATCAGCTCGATCTACCAGGCGCGCTTCATGCGCTACCTGGAGCACCGAGGCCTGCGCCAGAGCGCCGGGCGTCGGGTGTGGGGCGTGTTCGGTGATGGCGAGATGGATGAACCGGAAAGCATGTCGGCGCTTACCCTTGCCGCGCGCGAGCGTTTGGACAACCTGGTGTGGGTGGTCAACTGCAACTTGCAGCGCCTGGACGGCCCGGTGCGCGGCAACGGGCGCATCATCGACGAACTGGAGGCGCTGTTCAGCGGTGCGGGCTGGCGGGTGATCAAGCTGGTCTGGGGATCGGATTGGGATGGCCTGTTCGCCCGCGATGCCTCCGGCGAGTTGGAGCGCACGCTGTCGGCCACCGTCGATGGGCAGTTCCAGACGTTCGCCGCCAAGGATGGGCGCTACAACCGCGAGCATTTCTTCGGCCAGAGCGAGGCGCTGGCACAGATGGCCCAAGGCATGAGCGACGAACAGATCGACCGGCTCAAGCGCGGTGGTCACGACATGGTGAAGATCCATGCCGCCTACCATGCCGCCCAGCAAGGTGATGGTCGCCCGACCGTGGTACTGGCGCAGACCAAGAAAGGCTACGGCATGGGTGAGGCCGGGCAGGGCAAGATGACCACGCACCAGCAGAAGAAGCTCGACCGCGAGGCGCTCATGGCCTTCCGCGATCGCTTCAACCTGCCATTGAGCGATGAGCAGACCGAGTCCCTGGCCTTCTACAAGCCTGCCGACGACAGTCACGAGATGCGCTACCTTCATGCACGCCGCCAGGCACTGGGCGGTTACCTGCCGTCGCGGCCACGCCAGGCCCAGGGGCTGCCGGTGCCGGCGATGGCGAGCTACGCGGCATTCGCCACCCAGGCCGATGGCAAGGAAATGTCCACCACCATGGCCTTCGTGCGCATGCTCGGCGGGTTGCTCAAGGATCCTCAGCTCGGGCCGCGAGTGGTGCCTATCGTCGCCGACGAGGCGCGCACGTTCGGCATGGCCAACCTGTTCAAGCAGATCGGTATCTATTCCAGCGTCGGCCAGCGCTACGAGCCCGAAGACATCGGTTCGATCCTTTGCTACCGCGAGGCGCTTGACGGGCAGATCCTCGAAGAGGGCATCAGCGAGGCGGGGGCGATCAGCTCCTGGGTGGCGGCGGCCACCAGCTATTCGGCCCATGGCTTGCCGATGCTGCCGTTCTACATCTACTACTCGATGTTCGGCTTCCAGCGTATCGGCGACCTGATCTGGGCCGCCGCCGACCAGCGCGCCCGTGGTTTCCTGCTGGGCGCCACTGCCGGGCGTACCACCCTGGGCGGCGAAGGACTGCAGCACCAGGACGGCCACAGCCTGCTGATCGCCTCGACGGTGCCCAACTGCCGTGCTTACGATCCGGCGTTTGCCGGCGAGTTCGCGGTGATCCTCGACCACGGCATGCGGTGCATGCTCGAAGCGCAGGAAGATGCGTTCTACTACGTCACCCTGATGAACGAAAACTATCCACAGCCCAGCCTGCCGGAAGAGGTCGAGGATGACATCATCCGGGGGCTCTACCGTCTGGAGCAACACCTGCCCGAAGGGGCGAGTGGCACGGTGCGGTTGCTGGGCTCAGGTACGATCCTGCGCGAAGTGCAGGCGGCGGCACGCGTGTTGGCGCAGGACTGGGGCGTGGCCAGTGAAGTGTTCAGCGCCACCAGTTTCAGCGAGCTGGCGCGCGAGGCACGGGAGGTGGAACGCTGGAACCGGCTGCATCCGCAGGAGTCGGCGCGGGTCAGTCACCTGGTGCAGTGCCTGCCCAAGGGCGCGCCGGTGATTGCCGCGACCGACTATGTCTGCGCCTGGCCGCACCTGGTGGCGCCATACGTGCAGGATCGCTTCGTTGCCTTGGGCACCGATGGCTTCGGACGCAGCGACAGCCGCGAGCGGCTGCGTGGCTTCTTCGAGGTGGACAGCCGGCAGATCGTGCTGGCGGCCTTGTCGAGCCTGGCCGATGAAGGCGTGCTGGAGCGCCAGCGGTGTGCCGAGGCGATCGTGCGCTATGGCATCGAGGCCGAGGCGCCGGTGCCGTGGGGGTGTTGAGATCGTGGCGTGAAGTGTTGTTCTACAACACAATCCGAGTCGTCGAAAGCACCTGGCGCAGGCCCATGAACGAACGGATCTGCCGCACCCCCGGCAGATACAGCAACTGCTCGGCATGCAGGCGGTTGAAGCTCTGGCTGTCGCGGGTGCGCAGCAGCATGAAATAGTCGAACTCCCCCGTCACCACATGGCACTCCATGCACCCGGAGACCTTCTGCGCAGCCGCTTCGAATGCGGCGAAGGACTCCGGGGTGGAGCGGTCCAGTACCACGCCGATCAACACCACCATCCCGGCATCCAGCCGCTCGCTGTCGAGCAGGGCGACGATGCCCTTGATCAACCCCGTCTGCTTCAAGCGTTCGACCCGTCGCAGACAGGCCGGGGCGCTGAGCTTGACCTTGTCGGCCAAGGCCACGTTGGCAATCGAGGCGTCCTGCTGCAGGGCACGCAGAATCGCGCGGTCGATACGGTCGAGCTGTGGCGGCCCGGACAGGGGAGGGGTTTTCCGCTCGCGTTCATTTATTGCTTTCAATGCCTGAACCTCACAACAAAGCGAAGTGAAATGATCGATCAATAAAACAATAGCTCGAAATTCAGGGAAAACTTGCAACCCGTTTTTCCACCAACCTCCCTAGCATTGACCCTATCGGAGCCCGCGATCCGCGTGTTTCGCAACTGGGAGCACAACCATGAACCTGAGTCGCTACGAGCGTTACCCGCTGACCTTCGGTCCCTCCCCGATCACCCCGCTCAAGCGCTTGAGTGCCCACTTGGGGGGCAAGGTCGAGCTCTATGCCAAACGCGAGGACTGCAACAGCGGCCTGGCCTTTGGTGGCAACAAGACACGCAAGCTCGAATACCTGATCCCCGAGGCGCTGCAACAAGGCTGCGACACCTTGGTGTCGATCGGCGGCATCCAGTCGAACCAGACGCGCCAGGTCGCCGCAGTGGCCGCGCACCTGGGCATGAAGTGCGTGCTGGTGCAGGAAAACTGGGTGAACTACTCCGACGCTGTGTATGACCGTGTCGGCAATATCGAGATGTCACGCATCATGGGGGCCGATGTGCGGCTCGACAGCGCGGGCTTCGACATCGGTATCCGCCCCAGCTGGGAGCAGGCGATGGCGGATGTTCGCGCCAAGGGCGGCAAGCCGTTCCCGATTCCGGCAGGGTGCTCCGAGCACCCCTACGGCGGGCTGGGCTTTGTCGGCTTTGCCGAGGAAGTACGCCAGCAGGAGGCGGAGCTGGGCTTCAAGTTCGACTACATCGTGGTGTGTTCGGTTACCGGCAGCACTCAGGCGGGCATGGTGGTCGGTTTTGCCGCCGATGGGCGCTCGCAGCGGGTGATCGGCATCGACGCTTCAGCCAAGCCGGAGCAGACCAAGGCGCAGATCCTGCGCATCGCACGTCACACCGCCGAGCTGGTGGACCTGGGGCGCGAGATCACCGAGGACGATGTGGTGCTCGATACCCGCTACGCCTACCCCGAATATGGGCTGCCGAACGAGGGCACGCTGGAGGCGATCCGCCTGTGTGGCCGGCTGGAGGGGGTGCTGACCGACCCCGTGTACGAGGGCAAGTCGATGGCGGGGATGATCGGCATGGTGCGCGATGGCGAATTCCCCGAAGGTTCGCGGGTGCTGTATGCGCACCTGGGCGGTGTGCCGGCACTCAACGCCTACAGCTTCCTGTTCCGCAACGGCTGATCGAGCGTCGCCTGAACGGGTCGCGTTGCACTTAGCGCCCGTGCCACAACCTGTGATCCAAGGCAAAGCGTCCGCCGCCCCGGATGGCCATGTACAACGCCAGGCTGCCGAGGATCACCGGATATTCGATGCCCCGGTCCACCCACGGCCAGGTCGGACCGAGGGCGTAGCTGATCCCGACCATCTCCGCGGCCATGGCCAGGGCAACGGGCCGGGTCAGCACGCCGACGACGAGCATCAGCGCGCCGACGGTTTCCAGCAGCATCACCAGAAACGCCAGTTCGGCGGCGAACGGCAGGCCCATCACGTTGCCGATGAGGTGGGTCGAACTGGCCATCGGATCGGCCATCGAGCCATGTGAGTCACCCAGCAGCTTGGGCAGCCCGTGGGTGAACATGACGATGCCCAGTACAGCGCGCAGCAGGGCGTAGAACACCGGCTCCAGGCGTGCCTGAAGATTGCGGACGGATGACGGGGTGTCGCGGGGAATGCTGGTCATGTTCGAGCCCTCGCAGTGTTGCTTGCGTCGATGGTCGGCAGTGGAGCGGTTGACTCAATGATGGTGGTTGATGCCGGCGGGATAAAGCGGGCGGATTGGACTTGTCAATTCCAGCTGCATTAACAGTAGCCGTGATGTTCGCCTAGCGGCCCCTCGCCCATCGAGGCTTCCAATAGCCCAAAAAAAAAAA
>NZ_JABWRO010000147.1:0-12208 GCF_014268985.1 Pseudomonas sp. RW10S2
GCGGTTCGGCGCCCCGACTTGTCCCGCGATCACCGGCAGAGCCGGTGCCATGCAGCGCGGTGTTCTTGGCGTAGGCCCCCGCTCCGGCAAGCCCCCCACTGTCGACCTCTTTTGCAAATGGACCCTGCACATGGCTGTTCCTGCCTCACCTTCCCTCTTCCCGCGCAAGCTGGCCATCGCCCTCCTGGCGCTGCTGGCCTGCTCGTTCGCCGGCAACCACATCGCCGCGCGCATCGCCTTCGATGACGGCACCGGCGTGCTGCTGGCGATTCTCTGCCGCTCGGGCATCACCTTCCTGGCCCTGGCCAGCCTGGTGCTCTGGCAACGCCAGGCCCTGGGGCTGCCCAGCGGCACCCGGCGCTGGCAACTGCTGCTGGGGCTGCTGATCGCCACCCAGAGCCTGTGCCTGTACTCGGCGGTGGCGCGCATCCCGGTGGCCCTGGCACTGCTAGTGGGCAACACCTTCCCGATCCTGCTGGCGCTGCTCAACTGGGCGCTCAACGGCGTACGCCCAACCGGGCGCACGGTGCTGTTCATGGCCCTGATCCTCTGCGGCCTGGTGCTGGCCCTGGATGTGCCGGGACGCCTGGCCGACAGTGGCACGAGCAATCCGCACTGGACCCTCGGGGTCAGCCTGGCCTTCGGTGCCGCCTGCGTGTTCGCCTGTGCGCTGTGGATCACCGACAACAAGCTGGCCGCTGTGCATGGCCCGGTCCGCAGCCTGCTGACCTTGCTGATCGTGTTCACCAGCATGCTGGTGGCAGGCGCTGGTGGTTGGGTGCCGGCGGGCCTGTCGTTGCCGGGCAGCGCAGGGGGATGGATGGCCCTGGCCAGCCTGGTGGTGCTGTACGGGGTGGCATTCACCTTGCTGTTCGTCTGCGTGCCGCGGCTGAACATGGCACAGAACGCGCCAGTGATGAACATCGAACCGATCGCCACCCTGCTGCTGGGATGGGCCCTGCTCGACCAACAGTTGAGCGGCCTGCAACTGCTCGGCGGGGCGGTGGTGGTCAGTGGCATCGTGCTGCTGACGTACCGCCGTCAGCCCGCGGTGAAATGATCACGGCCCTGCCGGAGAACAGCGCAATGACCGAACTGCACCTGCAGGACCGCCTGACCCGTCTCACCCTGGCCCCCGCGCTGGGCGCCAGCCTGGTCAACTGGCAGGTCAAGGCCACCGGCCAGGCGTTGTTGCGCCACAGCGACGCCGCAGCACGCGCCAGCGGCTCACCCCGGCGCCTGGCCTGCTATCCGCTGGTGCCCTGGTCCAATCGCATCGCCGCTGGCGGCTTTGCCCGCCCGGACGGCTGGCAGGCCCTGGCCGCGAACACCGATCACGATCCCTACCCGATCCACGGTAGCGCCTGGCAGCAGCCGTGGCGTGTGGAGCACCACAGCCAGCGGCGGGCCCGGCTGATCCTCGACAGCCAGCAGCCCTTCGCCTACCAGGCCATGCTGGATGTGCACCTGCACGAGGGGCGTCTTGACCTGGAGCTGCACGTCACCCACCTTGCCGCCCAGGCGACCTGGCACGGGCTGGGTCTGCACCCGTATTTTCCAAGGTCTGCCAACACCCGCCTGCAGGCATCCGCCCGCCAGGTGTGGCTTGGCGAGAGCGGTGAGCTGCCATCACGGCTGGCGCCCATTCCCGAGGCCTGGCGCTTCGACAGCGCCCGCCACTTGCCGCTGACACCGGTCGACCACGCCTTCGCAGGCTGGACAGGCAACTGCACCATCGAACAGCCCGACGCGGGCTATCGCCTGGAATGCCAGGCCACCGGCGCCGAACACTTTCTGTTGTTCTGTCCGCAAGATCGCGACTTCTTCTGCTTCGAGCCGGTCAGCCACCCGATCAACGCCCATCACCTGCCCGGGCGTCCGGGGCTGCGCTTGCTGCAGCAGGGCGAGCAGGTCAGTCTGGGGTTGCGCCTGCGTTATCTGCCAGGCTGACGGGCAGTCATTCCAGGCCCTTGGCGCGCACGTCGGCGGCCAGCATGTCGATAAACGTGCGCACCTTGGCCGAGCCGTACTTGCTCTCGCGGTGCAGGATATGGATAGGCCAGGGCGCCTCTTCGAAATCGGCGAGCACTACCTGCAGGCGGCCGCTGGCGATCTCCTCGACCACCTGGTACGACAGCAGCCGGGCGATACCCAGGCCTGCGCATGCGGCGGCAATGGCACCGTCGTTGCTGGTCACGGTCAGGCGGGGCTTCATGCGCACCATGGTCGGCTCGTCGGTCAGGCCAAAACGCCAGCCCGCACGTGGCGACAGGTTGGTGGTGGCGATCACCACATGCTCGTGGAGGTCGGAGGGGTGAGTCGGTACGCCGTGCCTGGCGAGGTAATCGGGCGAGGCGCAGAGCATGCGCCTGACCTTGCCGACACGCAGGGCCTTGAGCCCGGAGTCGGGCAACTGGCCGATGCGCACCGCCACATCCATGCCCTCCTCGACCATGTTCACCACCCGATCGAGGAAGTACGCCGACACATCCACCTCAGGGTACTGCTGCAAGTAACGCACGATGCTGGGCATGACGAACTTCTTGCCGAACAGGATCGGCGCGGTCACGGCCAGTTCGCCCTTGGGCGTGGCATTGACCCCGGCAGCCGCCTCGTTGGCCTCGGCGATGCTGGCGAGGATGCTGCGGCAGTCTTCCAGGTAACGGCCTCCGGCCTCGGTAAGGCGCACGCTGCGGGTGGTGCGCAGCAGCAGCTTGACCCCCAGGCGTTCTTCGAGGGCGCTGACCGCGCGAGTCACCGCAGCGGGCGACATGTCCAGCCGGCGTGCCGCGCCAGCGAAGCTTTCCAGCTCGCCGACGGCGACAAATACCTTCATCAGGTGGATGTGGTCCATGCCCTGCCCTTCTGCCTGGAAACGATGTGCGATTATTTCAGCAGCCGGGGCGAATGAGTAGGTCGGGATGAGTGATGACCTGCGGCAGCAGGTAACTGGCCTCACACTCCGCGGCACAGGGCAGCGCCGGGACATCGAGTGCATCGATATCGGGACGATTGTCCCCAGGCCACGCAGGATACTCCCCGAGCGGTTCGACGACGTTCATCACTCATCTCCTGTCGCGAGGATCAGCCCTCGGCCTGCAGACCTGCCGCGGTGCGCGGCATCGCCACGAAATCATCCAGCGCCTCGATCCGCGCCAGCCACGCTCGCACATTCGGGTAGGCATCCAGCGACACGTTGCCTTCCGGTGCGTGGGCGATATAGGAGTAGTTGGCGATGTCGGCGATGCTCGGCTCGCTGCCGGTGAGGAACGACGCCTTGCCCAGCTCAGCCTCCATCACCTTGAGCAGGTTGTGGGCACGACCGATGACTTCGTCGGCATTGAAGCCTGCACCGAACACGGTGATCAGTCGGGCAGCGGCCGGTCCGAAGGCGAGGGGGCCGGCGGCAATGGAGAGCCAGCGTTGTACACGGGCCTCGCCGGCGGCATCCTGGGGCAGCCAGCGGCCCTGGCCATAGGTCTTGGCCAGGTAGACGAGGATGGCGTTGGAGTCGCCGATGATGGTGCCGTTGTCGTCGATCACAGGCACTTGCCCGAACGGGTTGAGGGCCAGGAACTCAGGCTTTTTCTGCTCGCCCTTGGCCAGGTCGACGAAGATGACTTCCGGCTCCAGCTTGAGCAGCGACAGCATCAGCCGGGCACGATGAGCGTGTCCGGACTTGGGGAAGTGATAGAGCTTGATAGGGTTGGACATGGTCTGGACTCCGGTTCAAAGGGTTGAGGTCTGAGCGCCGGTATCCAAGAGTGGCGCTGCTGGAGGGAATCCTGCACCTGTTCGCCGTTCAACAGAATCCGTGTGGCCAGCAATCCATAATTTCGTTGATCGGAATAATACAAGCGGTGCATTGCTCACAAACCCTGTGGGAGCGGGCTTGCCCGCGAAGAAGCCACCGCAGTACATGGCACCGGTGGTAGGTCGATTGCCACCGGTTGCTCTGAGTGCCGACTTCGCTATGAAGCACCAGTGATCAGTCGCGTGTCAGCTTCTGATAGCGATAAAGGCCACGGACCGCCTCGATCACGCCTGGCACGCAGGCCTGATGTTCGTCGAAGCTCATCGCATCGAGCAGCTCGAAATTGTCTTCCAGGCCATGCAGGGAAATGGCCTTGAGCAGGGCGTCCTGCTGCGCTGGCAACTCGCTCCACTCGGCAACCTGGGTGCCGCGCATGTAGCCGAAACACCACTCCTCGAGAATGATCGCTGGCCCTTCCTCGCCCTCGCTTTCCTCGAACAACGGCTCGAAGCCGTCGAGGTTTTCGGCCAACTGCTCGGCGACCTGGTCGGCGTAGCGCAGCATCAGCGCAGTGTAGGCTTCCTCGTGGGCGGGCTTCTTGAACTTGGGCACCTTGCCGCCGGCAACGGCTGGCAGCCATTGCTCGGGGTTGACCCTGACAGGCGAGCTGGCCAGCGCAGTGAAGAAACCGTTGAGCTCGGCGAGGTTGAGTACCGAATAGTCGTTGCCGTAGGTGATCAGGAGGTCTTCGAGGCGGTGGAGTTCTTTTTCGCTGAGCGGCGGGAGCATGGTGCGGGTGTCCTGGAAAGCAGAAGTGCGTGCACCCTAGCACAGGGAAAAATAAGGTGAAGCGTTTGTTGTCCGCAACAATGCAATCGCGGGCAAGCCCGCTCCCAACACCTGCTGGGAAGCCGACTTGCCCGCGAAGGCACCTCAGGCCTTACACCGCCAGCGCGCGCTCACGCAGCTCGCTGTTGAGGATGCGGTCGTTCTCGCTGTAGTCGACCGGGCAGTCGATCACATGCACGCCCGGGGTCTTGATGCAGTGCTCGAGCAGCGGCAGCAGGCCTTCGGCGCTTTCCACGCGGTGACCATTGGCGCCGTAGGCTTCGGCATACTTGACGAAGTCCGGGTTGCCGTAGTCCAGGCCGAAGTCGGTGAAGCCCATGTTGGCCTGCTTCCAGCGGATCATGCCGTAGCCGTCGTCACGCAGGATCACCACGGTGATGTGCATGCCCAGACGTACCGCGGTTTCCAGCTCCTGGCTGTTCATCATGAAGCCACCGTCGCCGCATACCGAGATCACCGGGCGGTCCGGGTACACCAGGTGCGAAGCCATGGCCGACGGCAGGCCGGCGCCCATGGTCGCCAGGGCGTTGTCCAGCAGTACGGTGTTGGGCTTGTGCGCCTTGTAGTTGCGGGCGAACCAGATCTTGTAGATGCCGTTGTCCAGAGCGACGATGCCTTCGGAGGGCAGTACGCGACGGATGTCGGCAACCAGGCGCTGCGGGTAGACCGGGAAGCGGTCGTCATCGGCACCTTCGGCGATCTGCGCCTCGTTGGCTTCACGGATCGCCATCAGGCGGGTGAAGTCCCAGTGCGAGGTGTCGGTCAGCGCTTCACTGATCTGCCACACGGCGTTGGCGATGTCGCCGATCACTTCGACCTGCGGGAAGTACACGGCATCGACTTCGGCAGAGCGGAAGCTGATGTGGATGACTTCGGTGCCGCCACGGACCATGAAGAATGGCGGCTTCTCGATCACGTCGTGGCCGATGTTGATGATCAGATCGGCCGCCTCTACGGCGCGGTGCACGAAATCACCGGACGACAGCGCAGCGTTGCCCAGGAAGCGTGGGTGACGCTCGTCGACCACGCCTTTACCCATCTGCGTGGTGATGAACGGGATGCCGGTCTTGTCGATCAACTGCTTGAGGACCTTGGCGGTCATCTTGCGGTTGGCACCGGCGCCGATCACCAGGATCGGGTTGCGTGCGTTCTGCAGCTTCTGCACGGCGGCTTCGATGGCCACGTGCTCGGCCAGCGGGCGGCGGTGCAGGCTGCGCGGGATCGGCAGGGCGTCGGTCTGCTCGGCAGCGATGTCTTCGGGCAGCTCCAGGTGCACGGCACCGGGCTTTTCTTCTTCGGCCAGGCGGAATGCTTCGCGCATGCGCGCCGGGATGTTGTCGGCCGAGGCGAACTGGTGGGTGTACTTGGTGATGGGGTCCATCATGCCGCACACGTCGATGATCTGGAAACGGCCCTGCTTGGACTTCTTGATCGGCTTCTGGCCGGTAATCATCATCATCGGCATGCCGCCCAGGTACGCGTAGGCACTGGCGGTCACCAGGTTGGTCGCACCTGGGCCCAGGGTCGACAGGCTGACGCCGGTCTTGCCGGTCAGGCGGCCATAAGTGGCAGCCATGAAGCCTGCGGATTGCTCGTGGCGGGTCAGTACCAGCTTGATCTTCGACTTGCGCAGGGATTCGAGCAGGTCGAGGTTCTCCTCGCCGGGAATGCCGAACACATACTCGACACCTTCGTTTTCCAGGCATTGCACAACGACATCGGCGGCCTTGGCCATCTTGCTTGTTACCTCAATTGATTGGACGTGGGTGGAGTCCAGGGACGGTCAGCGCGGTGCGCTGACATCGGTCTGTCCGGTGGCCAGCAAAGCCCCCCGAACAAAGCCTTGACGCAGGCAACGCTCGACAAAGTCACTTACAAATGCGGCCGAATTGTCGCAGCCCCTCGGAACGGCCATGGCCTGGCGGATCGCGGTGAACGCACCGTCGAGCACACGGTAGCGCGGATCGGTGTCGGCGACCTTCTGCAAAGGCTGGCGCACACCTGCGGCGGCGTCCAGGCCTTCGTCGACAAACAGATCGACGGCAGCTGCGGAGGTGTCGGCGCGACACAGTTCGGCATGCTGCAGGGTGCGGCTGAGGTAGAGGTCATAGGCCGCGCCCTTGCCGACGGCCAGGCGCAGGCCGGATTGGTCGAGTTCGTCGACGTGCTGGAAAGGGGCGTCTTTCCTGACCAGGTAGGTGCCCTCGATCAGCACGTAGGGCGCGCTGAAGGCGATCTGCGCCTCGCGCACCGGTTCGATGGCGAGGAAGGCCAAGGTCCAGGCGCCCTCCTCCAGGGCGGCGAACACCTTGCCCGCGGCGTCAAAGGTGCGCATCTCGAGGCGCACGCCCAGTTCTTCGGCCAACTGCTTGGCCAGGGCGACAGAGACGCCCTGGGGCTCGCCGTCAGGGCCGCGTTGGGCGAGGACCGGGTTGCCGTAGTTGATGGCAGCACGCAGGACGCCATCAGGGGCAATTTCGTCGAGGACGGCCTGGGGGATAGTGAGCGTCATTGGAACTCCGCTGGGCAATGAGTGGGATTGAGAGTTACAGCCTCTGGCGAATCAGAAGACCTGTGGGAGCGGGCTGGCCCGCGAAAAGGCCAGCAGCGATTCAAGAATCGGCTCAGGCAGAAAAGACCATGCACACCGGGCTGCCGGTGGACACCGAGAAACCAGTCTGGCGCAGCCTGCCCTGCTCGGGATCGACGACGAAAGCCACGATGCTGTCGCTGTCTTCGTTGAGCGCGAAGAGGAAACGCTGATTGGGGGTAAGGGCGAAAAAGCGAGGAGTCTTGCCGGCACTGGGCTGCACTTCGACCAGGCTCAGAAGACCACTGGCTGCATCGACCGCATACACCGCAAGGCTGTCGTAGCCCCGGTTGGAGGCATAGACGAAACGACCGTTGCGGTCGATCTCGATCTCCGCGGCGCGGCTGTTGCAGGTGTAGGTGTAGGTCGAGGGCAACGTCGAGAGGATCTGCAGCGGCTGCAACGCGCCGTTGTGCGAGTCGAAACGGTAGGTGGTGACGGTCGAGTCCAGCTCGTTGACCACATAGGCGAACGGCGCCTTGGGGTGCACTGCAAGATGCCGCGGGCCGGCGCCTTCGCGAGTGGTGACGAAAGGCTGCTCGGCGGGATGCAGGCGGCCGTCGTCGAAGCGAAAGGTGAATATCCGGTCCAGCCCCTTGTCCGGCACCAGGACGAACTGGCCCGAGGCATCGAAGAGGTTGAAGTGCGGCTTGGCGAAGGGCTGCTCGATACGGTGCGGGCCGATCGGCCCCTCAAGCGTGAGCAACTGGCTGAGGGGGCCGATGCGCCCGTCCTGTTCGACATTGAGCACGGCAAGCGTGCCCGTGATGTGGTTCGACACCACCAGGAAGCGCTCGCTCGGGTCCAGTGCCAGGTGCACCGGATTTCTGCCCTCGCAGCGCTGACGGTTGAGCAACGCGAGCCGACCAGTGGCCTTGTCGACAGTGAAGGCGCTGACCTCGTCGAGGTCGCCATGCACCGTGTAGAGCCGATCCCCAGAGCGATTCAGCGCCAGGAAGGAAGGGTTGACCAGATCACCGACGACCTGGACCTGCTCCAGGCTGCCGTTGGCCTGATCGAGGCGGTAGACAGTGATGCCATCGCCACGGGCATTGCGCTCCCGGGTCGTGCGCGAGCCGACATAGGCGTACATAGGGGGTCGTTCTCCCAGTTGCGGATAGGTGGATCACCTGGCTGGCTGCCCATGGTCAGGGACGCGGAGCTGCCAGGCAAGTCCGCGCCCTTCATATGAGCAAACGATGCCGGGGCCTCAGCCGCGGGTGCGCTGCACCACCTTGCGGATCACGTAAGGCAGTACACCGCCATTGGTGAGATAGCGGATCTCCTGCTGCGAGTCGAGCCGTGCGATGAGTTCGGCCTCATCGACACCGCCATCGACGCGACGCACCTGCAGGCGGATGCGGTTGTCACCGACCCTCAGTTCGTCCAGGCCGATGAAATCGAACTGCTCGCTGCCGTCGAGCTGCAGGTCATCGACGCCCTGCCCTGCCGGGAACAGCAAAGGCAGCACACCCATGCCGATCAGGTTGCTGCGGTGGATACGCTCGATGCTGCGCGCCACCACAGCTCGCACCCCGAGCAACGCCTGGGCCTTGGCCGCCCAATCGCGACTGGAGCCTGCGCCGTAGTTGATACCGGCGAACACCACCATGGGGGTGCCGACATAGCTCTGCGCGGCCTCGTAAAGCGGCAGGCACTGACTGTGGTCGGCATTCCAGGCCCAGGCGCCGACGCCAGGCTGGGTATCACCGAGCAGACGGTTTTTCACCGACTTGTTGGTGAAGGCGCCGCGCAGCATGACTTCGTGGTTGCTGCGCCGGGTCGAATACTGATTGAGGTCCTGCGGGTCTTCGCCGCGGTCCAGCAGCCACTGGCCGGCCAGGCTACTGGCGGGAATGGCGCCGGCTGGGGAGATGTGGTCGGTGGTGACATTGTCCCCCAGCACCATCAAGGTACGGGCGTTCTCGATTGCCAGGCTGGCCTTGGGTTCGGCCTGGATATCGGCCAGGTATTGCGGGCGGCGCAGGTAGGTCGAGCGTGCATCCCAGGGGAACTGCACGCTGCCCTCGGCCGAGAGGGCCTGCCAATGATGGGTGCCGTCCCACACCGTGGCCAGGCGCTGCTGGAAGAACTCGGGCTTGACCACCTGGGCCACCAGCGCCTGCACTTCATCATCAGTGGGCATCAGGTCGTGCAGGTGAACCGGGTTACCGGCGCTATCCTGACCGAGCGGCTCGTGGGTCAGGTCGATATCGATGCGCCCGGCAATGGCGAAGGCTACGCACAGCGCAGGCGATGCCAGGTAGCCCGCAGGCACCTTGGGGTTTACCCGACCTTCGAAGTTGCGGTTGCCTGAAAGCACCACCACCCCCTTCAGGCCTTGGTCGGCGAAGGCCTCGACATGTGCCTCGAGCTTGCCGGAGTTGCCGATGCAGGTCATGCAGCCGAACCCGGCCAGGTCGAAGCCCAGCGCGGAGAAGTCCTGCAGCAAGTCGGCTTCGCTCAGGTAATCAGCCACCACCTGCGAGCCGGGCGACAACGAGGTCTTCACCCAGGGCTTGCGCTTGAGCCCCAACCGCCGCGCGCGGCGGGCCAGCAGACCGGCCTGGATCATCTGCGCGGGGTTGGCGGTGTTGGTGCAACTGGTGATGGCCGAGAGCACCACCGCGCCATGGTCGATGGCCTCGCCGAAGCTGGGCGCGAGGTAGCGGCTGCCGATCAGCTCGCTACCGCCCAGCACCTGTTCGCGGAACGACTCACCGGCGCGCGACAGCGGCTGACGCTGGTGCGGCTGGTAGGGGCCTGCGACGCTGGGCTCGATACTGGCAAGGTCGAGCTCGATCAGTTCGTCGAATTCAGGCTCCGGCAGCGCGTCGTGGCGATAGAGCCCCTGGGCCTGCAGGTAGGTGGTGGCCTGCAGGCACAGCTCGGCGGAGCGACCGCTGAGCTTGAGGTAATCGAGGGTCTGGTCGTCGAAGGGGAAGAACACCACGGTAGCACCATACTCGGGCGCCATGTTCGATACCGTGCCACGCGCAGCCCAGCCGAGGTTCGATAGACCCGGGCCTGTGAACTCGACGAACTTGCCCACCACCGAACGCTGGCGCAGGATCTCGGCCACGTGCAGCGACAGGTCGGTGGCGGTCACTCCAGGACGCAGGGCGTTGCTGACGCGAAAACCGATAACCTGGGGGAAGTTGATCGGCACCGGCTCACCCACCATCGCCGCCTGGCCTTCCAGGCCGCCGACACCCCAGCCGAGCACACCGATGGCGTTGATCATCGGCGTGTGGCTGTCGGTGGCGACCATGTCGTCAGGGTGCAGCAAACGCTGCCCCTCGGCGGTGCGGGTTTCCCACACCACCTTGGCCAGGGCCTCCATGTTCATCTGGTGGATGATGCCAGTCCCCGGCGGAATGACACCGAAATTGTCCAGGCTCTTCTGCGCCCACTTGATGAAACGATAGCGCTCGCTGTTACGACGAAAATCGATCTCGAGGTTCTGCTCCACCGCATCGGCTTCTGCATAGTGTTCGACGATCACCGAATGGTCGATGGTCAGCACCGCAGGAATCAGCGGGTTCATCGCCGCCGGGTCGCCGCCGAGTTCGGCGACCACATCGCGCATACCGGCAAAGTCGGCCAGGGCTGGCAGGCACGTGGTGTCATGGAACATCAGGCGGTTGGGCTGGAATGGCACCTCGCAGTCCGGCCCCTCGCCGATGGCGCGGGCAAGCACGGCGTCCAGCGCCTCGGGAGAACAGCGTGCCACGTTCTCCAGAAGGATGCGGATGGCGTAGGGCAAGCGCTGCAGTTGGGTGGGCGTCAGCAGTTTCTTGAGATCAAGGTAGGTGAAGTGATCCTGGTCGATCTGCAGGGGGCTCATCAGGTGGGCATTGTCGATCATGCGCGTGTCGCTCGGCTTCTTGTCATCATGGCGTCGTTCAGGCGACGCCGCTGCAGGTGAGCCAATGCTAGGCGCTGGAGCGAGGGGTGAAAATTGATCGATTATCACGTCAGCGTTCTCCATCGGAGAACGCTCGAAAGGAAGGTTATGGCTGGGAGGGAGCGCCCAGGTGGTCGATGAAGGTCTTGAGCGTCGGCGAGGCGAGCTCGTACTTCTTGAATACCAGCAGCAATGAGCGGTGGGCCCAGGGCTCTGACAGGGTCACACGCTTGAGGCTGTGGCTGCGCACGTAGGGCTCCACCGCGCTACGTGGCAGCACGGTAATACCCAGGCCATTGGCGACCATGCGACACATGCAGTCGAAGCTGCTGATACGAATACGCAACTTGAGCGGTTGACCCATTTCTTTGGCCTGTTCGGTGAGCAGGCTGTGCAGGGTGCTGTCCAGGTGCGGGCCGACGAACTCGTATGCCAGCACCTCGCTGAACTGTACGGTGCGGCGTTTGGCCAGCTCGTGCTCTACCGGCACCACCAGCACCAGTTCATCGTGCCGGTAAGGCAGGGTTTCAAGCCCCAGTGGGGCTGTGTGCGACGAGATGATACCGAGGTCGGCGTGATCATCCGCGACAGCGCGGACTACCGCCGAGCCTACACCTTCCTCGATATCGAACTTGATCTGTGGGTAAAGCTGGGTGAAGCCAGCCATGTCCTGGGGCAGGAACTGCGACAGCGCCGAGGTGATGGCGTGAATGCGGATATGGCCTTTGACCCCTGCGGCGAACTCGCTGAGTTCGTTGTCCAGCTGTGCCAGGGTCTGCTTGAGCTGACGGGCGTAAAAGAGCAGGGATTGACCGGCAGGCGTCAACTCGACACCGCGCGCGTTGCGAATCAGCAGCGGCGAACCGATCTGCGCCTCAAGTTCGCTGATGCGTTTGCTGATCGCCGAGACCGCCAGGTGCTTGATACCCGCAGCGCGCGTCAGATTGCGCTCCTGGGCGACAGTGATGAACAGGTCCAGGCTGGTAAGGTCGTAGCGCATGCGGGCGGGTCAGGGAAGAATAGAGGTGCACCATACCCTGTAGAAGCAGGCTTGTCCCGTGGCATGGGCGGGGCCGGTCTGGCTTCAGAACGCCAGAAAGACAAAACC
>NZ_JABWRO010000148.1:0-12155 GCF_014268985.1 Pseudomonas sp. RW10S2
CCCGGGGGGCTTTTTTCTTGGCTGACAAGCCGAGCGCCCTGGGGCATCCTGTACGCTTTCGTCTCGCCCCCGTACAATGCGGGGTCATTTCAAACATTCAGGCAATCGACACGGCTTCCCATGCGCACCAGTCAATATTTGCTCGCCACCCAGAAAGAAACCCCGGCAGACGCCGTTGTCATCAGCCACCAGCTTATGCTGCGCGCCGGCATGATCCGCAAGCTGGCCTCCGGCCTGTACACCTGGCTGCCAATGGGCCTGCGAGTCATGCGCAAGGTCGAGAACGTGGTGCGCGAAGAAATGAACGCCGCCGGTGCCCTTGAAGTACTGATGCCAAGCATCCAGCCAGCAGAGTTGTGGCAGGAATCCGGGCGCTGGGAGCAATACGGCCCTGAGCTACTGCGCCTGAAGGATCGCCATGACCGCGATTTCTGCGTCGGCCCGACTCACGAAGAAGTGATCACCGACCTGGCACGCAACGAGCTGTCCAGCTATAAACAGCTGCCGCTGAACATGTACCAGATCCAGACCAAGTTCCGTGACGAGATCCGTCCGCGCTTCGGCCTGATGCGCGGCCGCGAGTTCATCATGAAGGACGCCTACTCCTTCCATGCCGACCAGGCTTCCCTGCAGGAAACCTACGACCGCATGCACCAGGCGTACTCCAACATCTTTACCCGCCTGGGCCTGGACTTCCGTCCGGTGCAGGCCGATACCGGTTCGATCGGTGGCAGCTACTCCCACGAATTCCACGTCCTGGCCTCTTCCGGCGAAGATGACGTGATCTTCAGCGACACCTCCGACTACGCCGCCAACATCGAGAAAGCCGAAGCGATTCCACGGGAAACCGTGCGTCCGGCGCCAACCGAAGAACTGCGCCTGGTCGACACGCCAAACGCCAAGACCATCGCCGAACTGGTCGAGAACCACGGCCTGGCGATCGAGAAGACCGTCAAGACCCTGATCGTGCACGGCGCCGAGGAGGGCAAGCTGGTCGCCCTGATCGTGCGTGGCGACCACGAGCTGAACGAAATCAAGGCCGCCAAGCTGGAGCAGGTTGCCGACCCGCTGGTCATGGCCAGCGACGCCGAGCTGCGGGCGGCCATCGGTGCCGGCGCCGGCTCGCTCGGTCCGCTGAACCTGCCGCTGGAATGCGTCATCGACCGCTCGGTCGCCCTGATGAGCGACTTCGGCATCGGCGCCAACATCGACGACAAGCACTACTTCGGCGTGAACTGGGAGCGTGACCTGCCGGTGCCACAGGTCGCCGACCTGCGCAACGTCGTCGCCGGCGATCCGAGCCCAGACGGCCAGGGCACCCTGGTCATCAAGCGCGGCATCGAGGTGGGCCACATCTTCCAGCTCGGCACCAAGTACAGCGAAGCGCTCAAGTGCCAGGTACTGGGCGAGAACGGCAAGCCGGTAGTGCTGTCCATGGGCTGCTACGGTATCGGCGTATCCCGTGTGGTTGCCGCCGCCATCGAGCAGAGCCATGACGACAAGGGCATCATCTGGAACGACGCCCTGGCGCCCTTCCAGATCGCCCTCGTACCATTGCGCTACGAGACCGACGCCGTGCGCGAGGCAACCGACAAGCTCTACGCCGAGCTGACCGCCGCAGGCTACGAAGTGCTGCTGGACGACCGTGACAAGAAGACCAGCCCCGGCATCAAGTTCGCCGACATGGAACTGATCGGCATCCCGCACCGTATCGTCGTCAGCGACCGCGGCCTGGCCGAAGGCAACCTGGAGTACAAGCACCGCACCGAACAGGATGCCCAGCCTCTGCCGCTCAACGAAGTGCTGACCTTCCTGCAGGCCCGCATCCGCCGCTGACCACCAATGCACGAGTGAACATGTCCAAGCGAAGTACCTTTACCCTGGGGGGCGCCGCGCTCTGCGGCGCCCTGTTCCTCAGCGGCTGCGCCAACCAGATGTCCCAGCGCAGCGAGCACGAGGAACGTGTCGAGCGCAAGTTGCTCGAGCACAGTCTGCAGATCGACGTCGGCGAGCCCAAGGTGATGGAGCTTCCGCAACGACGTGTTCGCATCAATGAACAGCGACGTTTCGAGGTCACCGAGTTCGAAGTCACACGGCGCTATGACCGCTACACGCCCTACCAGCCTTGGCGGGAGATCTACGAGATCCCACTGGGTGCGGTGGCGGTGGTCGCGGGCATCGGCGCCAACGTGGTCAACGTGATCACCTTCGACAGCCTGCCGCAGAGCATGACCCACGACTGGCTGAGCTACGGTCTGGCCGGGCTCAACCCGTTCATGAACGTGCAGTCCAACGGTCGCGCGCAGCAGAACCTCGCAGGCATCAGCGAGATCCAGAAGGACAAGCGCGAGGAGTTCACCAGCCTGCCGTGGAGCGAACGCCTGGTCGAGGTCAAGGCCGGCAAGATGACCCACGAGCTGACCACCGACAAGCATGGCGTGCTGCGCCTGAACCTGCTCGACAGCCCGTTCTCGGAGCAGAACCTCAACCACATCGGCACCCTGCACCTGGCAGCGGTCGATGAGGACAACGGCATCCGTGGCGATGCCAGCCTGCTGGTGAGCGGCAACCTGCGCAACAAGCTGCTGGAAGCCCACGAATTGATCTTCGACGACCTTGAGGACGATGACGTCGGCCAGTGGGTGCATCGGGTCAAGCGCCTCTCGGAGCTGGGCCTTGAGGAGGAAGCCAGCGAGCTGGAACAGAGCCTGATCGAGCTGACACGCAACGATCCGGAACTGCAGCAGGAGTTTCTCAAGACGCTGACCAAGGAAACCGGCCGATTGGTCGCTGACCCTGGCGAGCGGTAAAAAGAAAGGGGCGCAATGCGCCCCTTTCCTTTATTGAGCAGGAAACAGCTCCAACTGCTCATGCGCTCCGCGCAGATCCCGCAACCTTACCCCTACCCCCAGCAATCTCACCGGCTTGGCGCCACGAGCAAAGGCCTGACTGAGCAACTGCCGGTAGCTTTCCAAGTCCCTCCCCGCCCCTGCTTGTTCCAGCGTGGTCTGGCTGAAGTCATGGAACTTGACCTTGACGAAAGGCTTGTCCGGCTTATAACTGCTGTCCATCCGCGCAATTCGTTCATTGAGACTGTTGAGCAGCTCAGGAATCTTTTCCAGGCAACTGGCCAGATCAGGCAGATCGTTGTCGTAGGTGTTCTCGACACTGACCGACTGACGCCGGCTGTCGGTCTGTACGATTCGTTCGTCGATGCCATGGGCAAGCCCCCACAGCCGCTCACCGAAACTACCGAACTCACGCACCAGGCTCAGGCGCGACCACTCGCGCAACGACTGGCAGGTGTCGATACCAAGCCTTGAAAGCTTGTCGGCAGTCACCTTGCCCACCCCATGCAGGCGCGCCACCGGCAGTGCGGCAACGAACTCATCGACCTGATCGGGCCTGACCACGAACAATCCATTGGGCTTGCGCCAGTCGCTGGCGATCTTGGCCAGGAACTTGTTTGGCGCGACTCCAGCGGAAACGGTGATGTGCAAGGTCTGTGCGACGCGCCGGCGAATATCCTCGGCAATACGCGTGGCGCTGCCGGAGAACCATTGACTGTCTGTCACATCCAGATAGGCCTCATCCAGCGACAAGGGCTCGATCAGGTCGGTGTAGTCGCGAAAGATCGTGTGGATTTCCCGCGAGGCCTCGCGATAGGCCTCGAAGCGCGGCTTGACGATCAACAGGTCCGGGCACAGTTTCATGGCATGGCCCGACGACATCGCCGAGCGCACCCCATAGGCCCGCGCTTCATAGTTGCAGGTGGCGATCACCCCACGCTGGCCGGGCTGACCGCCCACAGCCATCGGTCGCCCCGCCAGCCGGGGGTCGTCACGCATCTCGATCGCGGCATAAAAACAGTCACAATCAATGTGGATGATCTTGCGCAGGGACATGGATGACCGTCAGCACTGTAAATTCATACAGATATTACAGCACGACACCCGATATTCGTCAGCCCTGCTGCACCGCTGCCAGGATGATCGGCATTATCACCGCCTGCCACTCAAAACACGCCACAACCCGCGTCGTGGCTGAGGCCAAGACTATTCCAGCGACGCTAAGGGATTGAACAAAAAAGGTTTTTTGAAAATAACGCTTGACTCGCTGAAGGATCTGCGTAGAATTCGTTTCCACAGGCGCGGGATGGAGCAGCCTGGTAGCTCGTCGGGCTCATAACCCGAAGGTCGTCGGTTCAAATCCGGCTCCCGCAACCAGATTCGAGAAGAGGCCACTGTTCACACAGTGGCCTTTTTCTTTGCCCTCGAAAAAACTCGAAAAAAATCAACGATTAACACTTGACACTCAATCGTTAATCCGTAGAATGCGCACCACTGACGCGGGATGGAGCAGCCTGGTAGCTCGTCGGGCTCATAACCCGAAGGTCGTCGGTTCAAATCCGGCTCCCGCAACCATATTCGTCAGAACAGGCCCCGCCTATCCCAGGATAGTGCGGGGCTTGTTGCGTTTGTCCCTGGAAAAAACCTGTCGTACGCGCTTTGCCATTTGTCTGGCACCTCAATGAACTAACTTTAACTAACCTGAAACGGATAAACCTACTCCACCCGGAGTACTATCTGGACACGTTTTCCAAAGGGACTTTCACTTGGCCGCACGTCTCCTCCCCCTCGCGCTCGCCGCACGAGGTATTTCATGACCTCCCGCTCTCCAGACTCCCAGGCCCCTATCACTGCTGCCCTGCCTGCGGCAGCACAGCGTCTGCCGTGGCTCGAACGCCTCAGCAAATACCGCCAGCCCATCGGCCTGGCGATAACCCTGTTGTTGTTCGCCATGGCACTGATCGCCTGCCGACACCTGCTGAGCGAGTTGGACATCTATGCCTTGCATGACGCCATGCTCAGCGTGCCCAAGCAGGCGCTGCTAGGTGCGGTACTGGCCACTGTGGCAGGCTTCGTGACCCTGCTGGGGTACGAGTGGTCCGCGGCCCGCTATGCAGGCGTCAAGCTACCACCCCGCACCCTGATGCTGGGCGGTTTCAGTGCATTCGCCATCGGCAATGCCATCGGGCTGTCAATGCTCTCCGGTGGCTCGGTGCGCTATCGCCTGTACGCGCGCAAGGGGCTGGGGGCTGCGGAAGTCGCACGGATGACCGTGTTCGCCAGTCTCTCCCTAGGCTGCGCATTGCCTCCGCTGGCAGCAGTGGCCACCTTGAGCGACCTCACCTCGGCCTCCACCGCATTGCGTATGTCCCCGGTACTGCTGGGCAGCATCGCCACCGCGGTGTTGCTGGCCTGCGCCGTCCTGGCGGTGGGGCTCTATCGTCGCCGCGCTGCCGAGCAGCCCCTGGCCGACAATCTGCTGGTGCAGGTCGGACGCCGCACCCTGCGCCTGCCCAGTGCACGCCTGACCGCCCTGCAACTGGTCATCACCGCACTGGACGTTGCCGCCGCCGCCACGGTGCTTTACCTGCTGTTGCCCGAAGCCCCGCCATTCGGTGCTTTCGTTCTGGTCTACCTGCTGGCCCTCGCGGCGGGTGTACTCAGCCATGTGCCCGGCGGTGTCGGTGTGTTCGAAGCGATCCTCCTCGCGGCCTTCGCCAACGAACTGGGCGCCGCCCCACTGGCCGCGGCGCTGCTGCTGTATCGCCTGATCTACGTCGTGCTGCCGTTGCTGGTGGCCTGCGTTCTGCTGTTGGTCAACGAAGCCCGCCGCCTGCTGTTCGCCCAACAGGCGATCAAGGCAGCGTCCGGGCTCGCCGCTCCCGTGCTGGCGATCCTGGTGTTTCTGTCCGGCGTGGTGCTGTTGTTTTCCGGCGTGACCCCGGAGATCGACAGCCGCCTGGAGCACATGGGCTTTCTCATCCCGCATCGCCTGATCGACGCCTCGCACTTCGGCGCAAGCCTGATCGGCGTCCTCTGCCTGCTGCTGGCACAGGGCCTGCGTCGCCGCCTGTCGGCGGCCTGGCTGCTGACCACGGTGTTGCTGCTGACGGGCGCACTGCTGTCGCTGCTCAAGGGCTTCGACTGGGAAGAGGCGTCGATGATGATCTTCACCACCGCCCTGCTGGCCCTGTTCCGGCGCTCGTTCTATCGCCCCAGCCGCCTGCTGGAGCTGCCGTTCTCGCCGATCTACCTGGTAGCCAGCGCTTGCGTGGTCGGTGCCTCGGTATGGCTGCTGCTGTTCGCCTATCAGGACGTCCCCTACAGCCACAAACTGTGGTGGCAATTCACCCTCGACGCCGATGCTCCGCGCGGCCTGCGCGCTGCACTGGGCAGTGCAGTACTGCTGGTGATCGTCGCCCTGACCTGGCTGCTGCGCACCGCGCGCCCGGTGATTCACCTGCCGAGCGAAAACGAACTGCAGCGCGCCAACCGCATTCTGCTGGCGTCCGATCAGCCCGACGGTGGCCTGGCCCTGACCGGTGACAAGGCGCTGCTGTTCCACCCCAACGACAACGCCTTCCTCATGTATGCCCGTCGCGGCCGCAGCCTGGTCGCCTTGTACGACCCGATCGGCCCGGCACAGGAGCGTGCCGAGATGATCTGGCAGTTCCGCGACCTCTGCGACCTGCACCATGCCCGCCCGGTGTTCTACCAGGTGCGCGCGGAAAACCTGCCGTTCTACATGGACATCGGCCTGACAGCGATCAAGCTTGGCGAAGAGGCGCGGGTCGACCTGCGCCGCTTCGACCTCGAAGCCAAGGGCAAGGAGATGAAGGACCTGCGCTACACCTGGAACCGCGGCGGCCGTGACGGCCTGACACTGGAAGTCCACGAACCCGGGCATGCGCCCTTGCAAGAGCTCCGGGAAATCTCCGACGCCTGGCTGGCCGGCAAGAACGTGCGCGAAAAAGGTTTCTCGTTGGGCCGCTTCAGCCCGGAGTACCTGCAACATTTCCGTATCGCACTGATCCGCTTCCAGGGCCGTCCGGTGGCCTTCGCCAACCTGCTGGAAACCCACAGCAACGAACTGGCCAGCCTGGACCTGATGCGCGCACACCCCGAGGCACCGAAGCTGACCATGGAATTCATGATGCTCGGCCTCATCCTGCATTACAAAAGCCACGACTATGCCCGCTTCAGCCTGGGCATGGTGCCGCTTTCCGGCCTGCAACCGCGTCGCGGCGCACCGCTGACCCAACGCTTGGGCTCGATGGTGTTCCAGCGCGGCGAGCAGCTCTACAACTTCCAGGGCCTGCGGCGCTTCAAGGACAAGTTCCAGCCGGACTGGGAACCCCGTTACATGGCTGTGCCAGCCGGGCTGGACCCCCTGGTTGCACTGGCTGATACTGCCGCCCTGATTGCTGGCGGCCTGACTGGATTGGTGAAACGCTGATGACTCGACGTTACTGGTTGTACCTGCTGATCCCCCTGCTGCTCGCCGTGCTGGCTGGCGGCGGGGCCTTCTGGCTGTGGACCCGCCCTGCCCCCGAAGCCCGTATCGAGCACTTCACGCTGGACGATGGCAGTAACCTGACCCGGGTCACACCCGGCGTACGCGCCAAGACCCTGGTGGCAGTTGGCGTGCCCCATGATCAGGCACTGACCGACAAGCAACTGCTGGACCTCAGCCAGGCCGGTGAGGCTCAACTGGTGCAGGTGATCCTGCCGACCGGCGACTGCAGCAAGCAGCAGGTGGCGCTGGACCAGGCCATGGGCAAGCTCTCCGGCAAGCCGACCCTGGTTGCCGGCATCGGGCCAGGCGCCTCGCAGGCCTGGCGCTGGCTGGCCGGGCAGAACGACGACAAGGCCCGGGCCATCTCGGTAGACTTCAACCTCGAACAGCCAGACTGCAAGGTCGAGCTGCCCAAAACCGCTGCCCACGGTCACTGGAACGTGGCCTGGAACGACAACCCCGACGATGCCAGCGCTGCCTTCGTGCGCGACCAGGCCAACGCCGAAACCAGCATCAGCGACTATGACATTCACCTGCCGCAGGTGCTCAAGGCCCAACTGACCCAGGCCCTGGTCGGTCGCGACGGTAACGCCCTGGCGATTCCCGTGGTGGAAGTGCCAGCCGGCCAGACCACCGACACCGTCACCCTGTTCCTCTCCGGTGACGGCGGCTGGCGCGACCTGGACCGCGACGTGGCGGGCGAGATGGCCAAGCTCGGCTACCCGGTGGTCGGCATCGACACCCTGCGCTACTACTGGCAGCACAAGACGCCTGAACAGAGCGCTGCCGACCTGTCGGAGCTGATGCAGCACTATCGTCAGAAATGGGGCACCAAGCGCTTCGTGCTGACCGGCTATTCGTTCGGTGCCGATGTCCTGCCGGCCATCTACAATCGCCTGCCGGAAGCCGACCAGAAGCGCATCGACGCGGTGATCCTGCTGGCCTTCGCCCGCAGTGGCAGCTTCGAGATCGAAGTGGAAGGCTGGCTGGGCAAGGAAGGCCAGGAGGCCCCGACCGGGCCGGAGATGGCCAAGCTGCCTGCCGCCAAGGTGGTGTGCATCTATGGTGTGGAAGAAACCGACGAGAGCGGCTGCACCGACAAGACGGCCGTCGGCGAGCGCATGAAGCTGCCAGGCGGCCATCACTTCGACGAGAACTACCCGGCGCTGGCCAAGCGCCTGATCGGCGAGATCGAAACCCGTCAGGGCAAGTCGAACGTCGCAGAGCAGTAAGAACAACAAGGGCCGCAATGCGGCCCTTGTTATTTGAGTCAGATCTCGACCTGGGTTCCCAGCTCGATCACTCGGTTCAGCGGCAGGTTGAAGAAGCGCAGGTTGCCGTTGGCATTCTTCAGCAGGAACGCGAACAGGTTCCCGCGCCAGCGCGACATGCCTTCCAGGCGCGAGGCGATCACCGTCTCGCGGCTGAGGAAGTAGGTGGTGCGCATGGGGCTGAAATCCAGCTCTTCCAGATGGCACAGCCGCAGTGCCGCGGGTACGTCCGGTTCATCCATGAAGCCAAAGTGCAGCAATACGCGGAAGAACCCGTCGCCATAGGCCTCGACCTCGAAACGCTCCGACTCCGGCACCCGCGGCCGATCCTCGCTGACCACCGTCAACAGTACGACCTGGCTGTGCAGCACCTGGTTGTGCAGCATGTTGTGCAACAACGCATGGGGCACCGCATCGGCACGCGCCGTGAGGAACACTGCTGTCCCCTCGACACGATGCGGTGGCTGCACACGAATGCTGCTGATGAACACCGGCAACGGCAGCCCCCCCTCATCGATACGCTCGACGAGAATCTGCTTGCCACGCTTCCAGGTGCTCATCAGCACGAACAAGACGATCCCCGCCAGTACCGGGAAAGCACCACCCTGCACGATCTTCGGCACGTTGGCGGCGAAGAACAGCCCGTCCACCAACAGGAACCCCACCAGCAGCGGGACTGCCAGCACCGGTGGCCACTTCCACAGCAGCAGCATCACTGCGGCGACCAGGATAGTGGTCATGAGCATGGTGCCGGTCACCGCCACCCCATAGGCCGCCGCCAGGGCACCGGAAGACTCGAAACCAATCACCAGCAGCACGACGCCGACCATCAGGGTCCAGTTCACTGCACCGATGTAGATCTGCCCCTGCTCGTCACTGGAGGTGTGCTGGATCTGCATGCGCGGCACGTAGCCCAGCTGGATGGCCTGGCGGGTCAGGGAGAAGGCACCGGAAATCACCGCCTGGGAGGCGATCACCGTGGCCATGGTCGCCAGCCCCACCAGCGGCAGCAGTGCCCAGCTTGGTGCCAGCAGATAGAAGGGGTTGCGCGCAGCCTCGGGGTTTTGCAACAGCATCGCGCCCTGGCCGAAGTAGTTGAGCACCAACGCTGGCAGCACCAGGGCAAACCAGGCACGGGCGATCGGCTTGCGCCCGAAGTGGCCCATATCGGCGTACAGCGCCTCGGCGCCGGTCAGCGCAAGCACCACCGCACCGAGAATCGCCACGCCCATTCCGGGATGGACGATGAAGAAGTTCAACGCCCACCCGGGATTGAACGCCTTGAGCACTTCCGGGCTCTGCTGGATGCCATGCACCCCGAGCGCAGCCAGCACGAGGAACCAGGCAACCATGATCGGGCCAAAGGCCTTGCCGATCTTCTCGGTGCCATGCTTCTGCACCAGAAACAGTACCACCAGCACTACCAGCGAGATCGGCACCACCCAGTGGTCGATGCCATCGAACGCCAGCCCCATGCCCTCGACCGCCGACAGCACCGAGACTGCCGGGGTGATCATGCTGTCGCCATAGAACAGCGAGGCGCCGACCAGCCCACAGCCGACCATCAGCATGCGCAGCCGCGGATGCCCCGCCGTGGCACGCCGCGCCAGCGCGGTGAGCGCCATGGTGCCGCCCTCGCCCTGGTTGTCGGCGCGCAGGATGAACATCACGTACTTGAACGACACGACCCACAGCAGCGACCAGAGAATCAGCGACAGGATGCCCAGCACCCCGTCGTGGTCGACCTGTACGCCATAACCGCCGGTAAAGACTTCCTTAAGGGTATACAACGGGCTGGTGCCGATATCGCCATAGACCACCCCCACAGCTGCCACCAGCAGGCCCAAAGGGCGTGCCGCCCCATGCCCGCCCTCGGCGTGACTGCTTGCCTGAACCATCGACCACTCCCGCAGACGGCCCTTCGGGGCCGATAGTATTCGCACCGGACGGCATGCTCGCAGCGCCCGGACCGCTGTCGTCATCCGGCTATCATTGCTACCCGGACACAACGGCGCGAAGCATAGCGCAGCGCTCGTCGCTTTTCTGCTGGTCAAGCGACCTTGCGCTCGCTAGAATTGCGCACTTTTTGATCAGAGGCGCCAAAAACGCCCGCCCGGATCACGCCGCCACTGGCAGGCGCGACCTGTTTCAATACCGAGGTTAGTCATGTCCACCACTCCCGCCACGCCGAAGGTCGGCTTTGTCTCCCTGGGCTGCCCAAAAGCCCTGGTCGACTCCGAGCGCATCCTCACCCAACTGCGCATGGAAGGCTATGAAGTCGTTCCGACCTACGAAGACGCCGACGTGGTGGTGGTCAACACCTGCGGCTTCATCGACAGTGCCAAGGCCGAGTCGCTGGAAGTGATCGGCGAAGCGATCAAGGAAAACGGCAAGGTCATCGTCACCGGCTGCATGGGTGTCGAGGAAGGCGCCATCCGTGACGTGCACCCCAGCGTGCTGTCGGTCACCGGCCCACAGCAGTACGAGCAGGTGGTCAATGCCGTGCACGAGGTGGTGCCACCGCGCCAGGACCACAACCCACTGATCGACCTGGTGCCGCCGCAGGGCGTCAAGCTGACCCCGCGCCACTACGCCTACCTGAAGATTTCCGAAGGCTGCAACCACAGTTGCAGCTTCTGCATCATCCCGTCGATGCGCGGCAAGCTGGTCAGCCGTCCGGTCGGCGAAGTGCTGAGCGAGGCCGAGCGCCTGGTCAAGGCTGGGGTCAAGGAGATCCTGGTGATTTCCCAGGACACCAGCGCCTATGGCGTCGACGTCAAGTACAAGACCGACTTCTGGAACGGTCGCCCGGTCAAGACCCGCATGCTCGAGCTGTGCGAAGCCCTGAGCAGCCTGGGCGCCTGGGTGCGCCTGCACTATGTCTACCCCTACCCCAACGTCGATGACGTGATCCCGCTGATGGCGGCCGGCAAGATCCTGCCGTACCTGGACATCCCGTTCCAGCACGCCAGCCCCAAGGTGCTCAAGGCCATGAAACGCCCGGCCTTCGAGGACCGTACCCTGGCGCGCATCAAGAACTGGCGCGAGCAGTGCCCGGAACTGGTGATCCGCTCGACCTTCATCGTCGGCTTCCCCGGCGAGACCGAAGAGGACTTCCAGTATCTGCTCGACTGGCTGACCGAAGCCCAGCTCGACCGCGTCGGCTGCTTCCAGTACTCGCCGGTCGAAGGCGCCCCAGCCAACGACATGGGCCTGGAAGAAGTCCCGGATGACGTCAAGCAGGATCGCTGGGACCGTTTCATGGCCCACCAGCAGGCGATCAGCAGCGCACGCCTGCAACTGCGTATCGGCAAGGAGATCGAGGTACTGATCGACGAAGTCGAGGAGCAGGGTTCGGTAGGCCGCAGCTTCTTCGACGCGCCGGAAATCGACGGCAGCGTGTTCATCGACGGTGACCACGGCTTCAAGCCGGGCGACAAGGTACGTTGCCGTATTGTCGATGCCGACGAATACGACATGTGGGCCGAACCGGTCTGATCGAGACGCAAGCCCCGCCCC
>NZ_JABWRO010000149.1:0-12020 GCF_014268985.1 Pseudomonas sp. RW10S2
GAAGGGCCGCAGAGCGGCCCCCTTTTGCAGTTCGAAAGCCATGTTCAGCCCTCGCGTTTCAGATGCAGCAGCGGATAAGGATCGCCCTGCCCATCGACTTCGCTGCGTCCGGTCTGGACGAAGCCCTGGTTGAGGTAGAAGCCCACGGCCTGCGGGTTCTGTTCGTTGACATCGACCTCGCGCACGCCCATTTCGGCGACGACCTGGGCCAACAGGGCCTTGCCGATGCCCTGGCCGCGGTAGGTCGGGTCGACGAAAAGCATCTCTAACTTGCCCTCGTGTACCCCGGCAAAGCCACGGATCCGGCCCTGTTGATCGTACTCGGCGCGCAGTTGGACGAAGCCCAGGTACTGGTCGCGCACTAGCGGGCGCAAGCGTTCGATGTAGCCTTCGGGAAGAAAATCGTGCGTCGCCCGCACCGAGGCTTCCCACAGTTCGGTCAGGCGCTCGAACTGTTCTGCGCCGACTGGGGCGATGGTGTGTTGCATAAGGCCTCCTGGCGTGTGATTTGCCGGGCGCATGGTAAGGCGCCCGGCAAGCCTTGGCCAGCGAGGCCTCAGCTTGGCCAGCAGGACTGGCGGATCACGCTGCAGAAGTTGCCGGGATGGAAGCCCGGTTCCTTGTCGGCGATGACATCGCCCTTGACGTTGCCGAAGGTGGTCTGCGGCTTGTGGCGGATGCCATCGTAGAAGGCCTGGATGATCGCTTCCTTGAACTGCTCGCCACGGGGATGGGCCTGGACTACGGCGTCGCGCTCGGCGGTGCTCAGCCCTTCATGGTGCAGGCCAAGGACGTCGGTTTCGACGCCGGCGGTCACCAGCGCGATCAGCGGGTGCATGAACTCGGGAATACCCGGTGTGGTGTGCAGGGCGATGGCGGTCCAGACCCGCTCGATGTCGCGTTCGGCTATGCCGTGGCCCTTGAGGAAGTCGCGGGCGGCGTTGGCGCCGTCGACCTCGAAGCGGCAGCAGTCGCTGCTGTGCTGATGGGTCAGACCCATGTCGTGGAACATGCAGCCGCAGTACAGCAGTTCACTGTCGAACTTCAGGCCCAGGCGCTTGCCGGCCAGGGCGGCGAAGTAGAACACCCGGCTGGAATGGTGGAACAGCAATGGCGAGGCGGTGTCGCGGACCAGTTCGGTGATCTCGCGGGCCATGGCGCTGTCGGGTACCTGGATACCGGCGATGGAGGTGGACATGGGTGACTCCTTGGGGGGGTTGGTGGTGGAGTCAGTGTGGCGGTGAGGGGGTATGTCCTCAATTGACGTTATGCGCCAGATCCTGCCATTGTCGGTTTGCGACGGACATGGCCTGCGCGGTGGGCTGGCTGGGGTCTTATGCTGTTGCTGTCAGCCTTTTCGCGCTCCTACAGGATCTCCAGATGCCCTCACTGACCCTCGCCATCCTGGCCATGCCCGGTGTCCAGTTGCTCGACGCCAGCGGCCCGCTCGATGTCTTCGCCGAGGCCAACCGCCAGGCCGGTCGCGAGGTCTATCGCCTGCGCCTGCTGGCCTGCGAGCCCGGCCCGCTGGTCAGTTCGTCCGGCGCGCGCCTGCTGCCCGATGGCTGGATCGGCGACACCATTGAGCCCATCGACACCCTGCTGATCGCCGGTACGCCACAGGCGGCCAGCCAGCACCTGCGCAGCGGCATCCTCGACTGGTTGCGTGGGCGTGCCGCCAGTTGCCGGCGCTACGGATCGGTCTGCACCGGGGCCTTCGCCCTGGCTGCTGCCGGCCTACTCGATGGCCGACGCATCACCACGCACTGGGCGGTCGCCGAGGTCTTGGCCGAGCGCTATCCCGAGGTGCAGGTGGAGGCCGATGCGATCCAGGTCCATGACGGCAAGGTGCGCACTGCGGCGGGTGTGACGTCCGGGCTGGACCTGGCGTTGAGCCTGGTGGAGGAAGACCTGGGGCGAGAACTCGCCAAGCAGGTGGCAGGGCAGTTGGTGATGTACTTCAAGCGTCCGGGTGGGCAATTGCAGTTCAGTCGCCAGGGTGGCTCTTCGCCGGTCGGTCGCTCGGTGCTTCAGGGGTTGCAGCGCTATGTGGCGGCCAATCCGGCCGAGGATCACAGCATCGCCAGCCTGGCGCAGCGGGCGGGCCTCAGCCCGCGGCACTTCGCCCGGCTGTTCCAGGCCGATGTCGGCATGACCCCTGCGGCCTGGGTGGAACTGGCACGGGTCAATGCCGCGCGCGAACGCCTCGAGGGCGGACGCGAGCCGCCCAAGCAGGTGGCGGCCTTGTGTGGCTTCGCCAATGTCGACACCCTGCGCCGCGCTTTCGTGCGGCATGTCGGAGTTACCCCGGCGGACTACCGCAAACGTTACGCGCGCACGCTCTGATCGAGGTCGAGCTTGGCTTCGAGGCGGTCCAGGTGCTGGTGCATCAGCTCAAGCGCCGCGGTGCTGTCGCCGTCTTCCACCGCGTCGATGATTGCCGCGTGCTCTTCCCAGGCGCAGTGCTCGCAGCAGGGCGACTCGTAGCGGGCGATGATCAGCGAGGTCATCGGCACCAGGCCGTTGAGAAAGCGCGCCAGCGGCGCGTTGTTGGCCATCTGCGCAAGCTTGAGGTGGAATTCGCCGCCCAGGCGGATGGCCGTGCAGCGCTCGCCACGCTCGTAGTGCAGGCGTTCGCGCTCCACCAATTGGCGCAGTTGACGGATCTGCCCCGGGCGCGCGCGCTGGGTGGCCAGGCCGATCAGCGTGGTTTCGGCCAGGCGCCGGGCACTGAGCACCTGGCGCGCCTGCTGTGGATCGGGTGCGGCCAGGTGTGCGGTGTGGCTGGGGCGCTGCACCACCACCTGCTGGTCGGCCAGACGCCCGAGCACCCGGCGGATCACGGTGCGGCTGACGCCGAAGGCATTGCCCAGCGCCTGCTCGGGCAGGGCGCTGCCAGGGGGCAGGCGCTGTTCGAGGATGGCGTCGAACAGGCGTGGGTAGATCTGTTCGGCGCCCAGGCGGCCTTCGCCGGTCTTGATCAGCTGGGGCAGGCGCGGGTCGGCGTGGGCGAAGGCGGTCATGGTCGCTCTCCTGACGTCAAAGATGCGGGTCCGGTTGGTCGTCCGGGATGTTCAGTTCGATGCCCATGCGCTGGCCTTCGGCGAGGATGTGCCGGCGCATCTGGGCGCTGGCCTGGGCGCTGTTGCGTGCGCGGATGGCGCGCACCACGGCCTCGTTCTCTTCGAGCCGTGCGGCCAGGTGTTCGGGGGAGTCGCGCAGCATCGCCGCGCTCTGCTTGAGCGCGTTGCTGGTCTGCTGCACCACGCTCTGGAAGATCGGGTTGGTGGTCAGCGCGAACAGCGCTTCGTGGAAGGCGATGTAGGCGGCCACGCCTGCCTCGCTGTCGCTGGCGTCAACGGCTTCGCGCAGGTCCACCAGGGTCAGGCGCAACTGGCCGATGTCCTGCTTGCCCGCCGATTGCGCGACCAGCCCGGCGATGAAGGGCTCGAGGGTGTAGCGCAGCTCCAGCACATCGGCCAGGCTGGCGGCGCCGACACCCTCGGTGCCTGGTGTCAGGGTGGCGTCGGCATCCAGCACCAGCACACCTTTGCCGGGCATCGAACGTACCAGCCCGAGGGTTTCCAGAACGATCACCGCTTCGCGCAGGCTGGGGCGGCTGATGCCCAGTTGTTCGGCCAGCTCGCGCTGGCCGGGCAGCATTTCGCCGCTGCGCCACTGACCGCGGGCCAGGGCCTTGCGCAGCTTTTCCACCACGGAGTTGACGACGGTCGATGAGCTGATCACGGTTCGCTCCTTGATTGAAACCTGAGTCTTGTCGCCTGTGGGCCGGCGCTGAACGTCGGCCCTGGCACGGTCAGAATTCCTGCTGATGGGCCTGGCCCTGCTTGCGCGCTACCGGTTCGAAGCCAGGCTTGCCGGCCAGCACGTTGTTGGCGCGCTGCATGTCGATATCCTTCTCCCAGCGGGCGATGGCCACGGTGGCGACACAGTTGCCGATCAGGTTGGTCAGTGCCCGGCCGATGCCCATGAACCAGTCCACGGCCAGCACCAGCACCAGGCCGACCACCGGGATCGCCGGAACCGCGGTCAGGGTGGCGGCCAGGATCACCAGCGCCGAGCCCGGGATGCCGTGGGCGCCCTTGGAGGTGACCAGCGACACCAGCAGGATGGTCAGCAGGTCGGTCATGGCCAGTGGCGTGCCGGTGGCGTTGGCGATGAACACGATGGCCAGGGTGAGGTAGATCGAGAAACCGTCCAGGTTGAACGAATAGCCGGTCGGAATCACCAGCCCCACGGTGGAACTGCCGATCCCCAGGTGTTCGAGCTTGCGCATCACCTGTGGCAGTACGGCGTCGGAGGAGGCGGTGCCGAGGACGATGGTCAGTTCCTCGCGCAGGTACTTGATGAACGGGATCAACTTCAGCCCCGACACTCGCATCACCGTGCCCAGGATCAGCAGCACGAAGCCTGCACAGGTGATGTAGAACAGCGCCACCAGCCCGCCCAAGTGCTGCAGCGACTCCAGGCCGTACTTGCTGGTGGTGAAGGCGATGGCGCCGAACACGCCGATCGGCGCCAGGCGCACGATCATGCCCATGATGCGGAAGATCACATGGCTCAGTTCGTTGATCAGGCGCGAGATGCCCGAGGCCGACTCGCCGACCAGGTTCAGCGCACTGCCGAACAACACGGCGAACAGCAGGACCTGGAGGATGTTGTTGTCGGCGAAGGCACCGATCACCGAGGTCGGGATCAGATCCATGAAGAACGCCGTGGCGCCGTGGATGTGCGCACCGCGATCGGCCAGGGCACCGGCGTCGGCGCTGGAGAGCTGGTCGAGGTGGATGTTGGCACCTTGGCCGATGCCGGTAGAGAAGGCCAGCACCAGGCCGATGATCAGGGCGATGGTGGTGAGGATTTCGAAGTAGATCACCGACTTCAGGCCAATGCGCCCGACCTTCTTCAGGTCGCCCGCGCCGGAGATGCCACTGACCACCACGCAGAACACGATGATGCCGATGAGCATCTTGATCAGTTTGATGAAGCCGTCACCGAGGGGTTTGAGCTGCAGGGATACTTCAGGAAAGCTGAGACCGCAGATAACGCCCAGGGCAAGGCCCAGGACAACTTGGAGGAAGATCGAACGCGAGCACCATTTGAGCATGGGAGGGATCTCTGATTCGGTGTCCCTGCTTCGATGCACGCCAGGGGCTGGCGGGCGAAAGAGCGCAGGACTTAATTATTGTGGTCTTACCGGTTTGTCCAGTGCGGGGTAAATGTAAGCGCGAATTTCGGCGCTTGGCAAGGCTTTTTGGACTTACCGGTCTGACCAGTTGGCGATCAGTCGAGCTCGGAGGCTCTGGTGTGCCGGTTAGCGCAGGGAAGGGGTGTGAAGCGCGGGTGGGTGAGGTGAAGGGGGCGCCAGGCGGCCCCCAAGGATGTTTCAGGCTTGTGGTGCGAGGCTCTTGACCGCCGCCAGCTCCGGGTGGGCGACCAGCTTGTCGATGTGCAGTTCGTCGTCGTTCATCCAGGCCTCGGTCAGCACCCGGTAGTGCTCCATGTCGCGGCAGCGCATGCGCAGGCTGTAGTCGAAATGGCCGCTGATCAGCTGGCATTCAAAGACCTGCGGGCAGGCCCGCACGGTGGCCTCGAAGGCACGCTGGGCGGAACGCCCGCTCTGGTTGGACAAGGCCACCAGCACCAACAGCGACAGGCCGGGCGACACCTGCTGCAGGTCAATGATCGCACCGTAGCCGCGGATCACACCTCGTCGCTCCAGCTTGCGCACCCGCTCAAGGCAAGGCCTGGGCGTCAGGTGCACGAGGGTCGAGAGCTTCTCGTAGGTGATCCTGCCGTGGTGGCGCAGCACATCGATGATCGCTTCATCGATGCGGTCCAGCGGCGGGTTGGCAGGGGAACGGGTGGCCTTGCTATCCATACGGCGTGACTTCACTTCAAACGGTTTGAGAGAAACTGTTGCAGGCGTGGGCTCTGCGGGTGGTCGAGGATGTCGGCACTGCCGTGTTCCTCCACCAGTCCCTGGTGCAGGAACAGCACCTGGCTGGACACCTGACGGGCAAAGCCCATCTCGTGGGTGACCATGAGCATGGTACGTCCTTCCTCGGCGAGCGTCTGTATGACCTTGAGCACCTCGCCGACCAGCTCGGGGTCGAGCGCCGAGGTCGGTTCGTCGAACAGGATGATCTCCGGTTCCATGGCCAGTGCGCGGGCGATCGCCACCCGCTGCTGCTGGCCGCCGGAGAGGAAGGCAGGGTACTGCTCGGCGGCGCGCGCGGGCAGGCCGACCTTGTCCAGGTAGGTGCGAGCCCGTGCCTGGGCTTCGGCGGCACTGATGCCCAGCACCTTGCGCGGTGCCAGGCAAATGTTTTCCAGCACGGTCAGGTGGCTCCACAGGTTGAAATGCTGAAACACCATCGCCAGGCGCGTGCGCAGGTTCTGCAGTTGCGCAGGTGGCGGCGTGCGGGTGCCGGGGCGGATCTGCAGGGTCTGGCCATCGAGGGTGATGCTGCCGGCATCGGGCTGTTCGAGGAAGTTGATGCAGCGCAGGAAGGTGCTCTTGCCCGAGCCACTGGCGCCGATCAGACTGATCACGTCGCCCTTGCGGGCCTGCAGCGATACGCCCTTGAGCACCTGGTGCTCGCCGTAGTGCTTGTGCAGGGCGTCGACGCTGAGCTTGATCGCGCTCGCATGGGCCTGGGTGGAGGGCGCGTGTTCGAAGTTCAAAGGCAGTGCGGTGGCGGTCATGGGATCAGCCTCGTACGGGATCAAGGAAGCGCATCCAGCGGCGCTCGGCGAGTCGGAACAGGCCGACCAGGGCGAAGGACAGCAACATGTACAGCAGCGCGGCTACACCGAAGGCCTGGAAGGTCAGGAAGGTCGCGGCGTTGGCATCGCGCGCCACCTTGAGGATGTCGGCGACGGTGGCGGTGAAGGCCAGCGAGGTGGCATGCAGCATGAGGATCAGCTCGTTGCTGTAGGCCGGCAGCGAGCGGCGCAGGGCCGCGGGCAGTACCAGGAACAGGTTCAGCTTCCAGCCGCGCAGGCCATAGGCCTGGGCCGCCTCCAGTTCGCCGGCGGGCAGGTTGCGAATCGCCCCGGCGAAGATCTCCACGGTGTAGGCGCAGGTGTTGAGCACGAACGCCAGCAGGGTGCAGTTGAGTGCGTTGCGCAAGAACTGGTCGAGTAGCGCGTGTTCGCGCACCACCTCCAGGCTGTAGAGGCCTGTGTAGCAGATCAGCAACTGGATATAGAGCGGTGTGCCGCGGAACACGAAGGTGTACACCTGCACCGGCACGCGCAGCCAGCTGTGGCGCGATACCCGCGCCAGCGCCAGGGGTAGCGAAAGGACGAAACCCAGGACCATGCTTGCCAGGAACAACCACAGCGTCATGGCCAGGCCCGACAGACCACTGCCATCGTTGTACAGATAGGCGATGCCGTATTGCTGAAGGAGTTCGATCATCGTGCCAGTCCCCGCACGCCGGTGTTGTAGCGCCGCTCAAGGTGCTTGAACAGGCGGTTGGAAAGGGTGGTGATCAGCAGGTAGACCAACCCGGCCAGGCACAGGAAGAACAGCATGTCGTTGGTGGTCTTGCCGGCGTTCTGCGCGGCCTTGACCAGGTCTGCCAGGCCGATGATCGACACCAGTGCGGTGGACTTGAGCAACACCAGCCAGTTGTTGCCAAGCCCTGGCAGGGCGAAACGCATCAGTTGCGGGAACAGCACCAGGCGAAAGCGCTGGGCACGGCTCAGGCCGTAGGCGGTGGCTGCCTCCAGTTGGCCGACGGGCACGCTGAGGATGGCGCCGCGGAAGTTCTCGGTGAAGTAGGCGCCGTAGATGAAGCCCAGGGTCAGCACGCCGGCGCCGAAAGGGTCGATTTCAACGTAGTCCCAACCCAGTGCTTCGGTGAGGTCGTTGAGCCAGATCTGCATGCTGTAGAACAACAGCAGGATCAGCACCAGGTCCGGGACGCTGCGGATCAGTGTGGTGTAGAGGGTGGCCGGGATACGCAGCAGCTTGGAGTGCGACAGCTTGGCGCTGGCGCCGACCAGGCCGAGCAGCAGGCTGAGCAGCAACGACAGGAATGCCAGCTTCAGGGTCATCCAGGTGCCTTGGGCCAGCAACGGGCCGAAGCCTTGCAGAGAAAGCAAGTCGTTCATGAGAGGGTCTCGTGCGACGGGATGGCTTGGGGATCGACGATGTCGGCGCTGGCTGCGTCGCGGGCAGGTCGGGGCCAGCGCCGGCAGCGACGATCACTCGTTGTAGATGTCCAGGTCGCCCACGTACTTCTTCTGGATTTCGGCATAGGTGCCATCGGCGTGGATCGCCGCGATGCCCTTGTCGAGCAGCGCCTTGAGCTCCGGGTCGGTCTTGCGCAGGCCCATGGCAATGTCCAGTGGCAGGCTTGGGTCCTTGATCGCCGGGCCGCTCTTGAAGTCGGCGCCTTCGGGTTTGGAGAGGAAGTTCAGTTGCGCCTCGAGGCGGTCGGTCACGGTGGCGTCGAGGCGGCCGTTCTGCAGGTCGGCATAGTTCTGGTCCTGGGACTGGTAGGCCCTGACCTGCACGCCCAGCGGGGTCAGCACGGCGCGGGCATAGGCTTCCTGCAGCGAGCCCTGCAGTACGCCGACCTGCTTGCCCTTGAGCGATTCGGGGGTATCACCGAAGTCGGCGGACGCGCGCACCACCACCGAGGTGGGGCTGAGGAACAGGCGGTCGGTGAAGTCGATCTGCTTCAGGCGCGCTGGGGTGACGGCCATCGACGACATGATGGCGTCGAACTTGCGCGCACGTAGCGCCGGGATCATGCCGTCGAATTCGTTGTGCACCCAGGTGCACTTGACCTGCAGCTTGGCGCAGATGGCGTTGCCCAGCTCGATGTCGAAGCCTTGCAGGCTGCCATCGGCGGCGACGGATTCGAAGGGTGGGTATTCGGGGAAGACGCCGAAGCGGATTTCGGTCCATTCCTTGGCCTGGACGGCAGTGGCACACAGCGAGAACAGCAGGACGCCGAAGCGTTTTCGCATGGAGAGCATAGGTGTGGTCCCTGGGTGTTGTTATTGGTTGTAGGGCGGTGTAGTGCGTAGGTCTGTCCGTGACTCGGGAGTCGGGCTCAGGATGCGCGAGGCAGAGGGTTTTTTTGTGTCGTTTGTACAGGTGCAGGGGACCGGATTCGGTCGTTAACGGCGGGGTGACGGCGGAATCGGCTGTCATGACATCGATTTACAGATGTGCGACAGCGTTTTTGGTGTGTGAGCCCGGGAATACAGCGGGTGCGATAGCGGTCGATGCTACTCCAGGGTGCGTCCGGCCCGCCAATAGCCCATCAGCGTCAGGCTGTCGCGCGCCAGGCCACGCTCCTTGATCAGGTAGCGACGGATCTCCATCACCGTCGCCGACTCCCCGGCGATCCAGGCATGAAAGGCCGCGGCCTTGTCGCTGGCCAGTTCCCAGAGGATGCGCTGGTCGATGTCGACCTCCTCGAGTTCGGCGTTGCGGGTCGCTGTCGGGTTCGGCAGCGTGGCCAGTTCGCGCACCGCGTGCAGCATGCCTTGGCCGTGATCGCAGGCCAGCACGTCGCGGGGTAGCCAGTGCACCCGGGTGGCCGGGCCGTGGCGCAGGTCAAGGCAGTCCAGGTCCAGGGGAACCTCGATGAAGGCTTCGACCGCCAGGTGCGGGCGGGTGTCGGCCAACTGTTCGAGCGCCCCGGCAATCGCCGGCAGTGCGGTCTCGTCGCCCACCAGCAGAATCTGCCGTGCCTCGCGTGGGGGCTTCCACTCATAACCGCCGGGGTCGCCGTCATAGGCGAGGTTCGGTGCAACCATCTGCAGCCGATCACCGGGGCGCGCATGGGTCGCCCAGGCCGAGGCGGGGCCATTGACCCCATGCAGGACGAAATCCACCTCCACCTCATGCTGCGCGCGCCGCAGGGCGCGCAACGTGTAGGTGCGCATGGGGGGCGTCTGCGCCGCCGGGAGGTCGCGCCGTGCCTGCTGCCATTTCTCGTGCTGGGGGAGTCGTGGTGGCTGGCCGTCGGGGGAGGGGAAGAACAGCTTGATGCGCTGGTCCGGCGCCAGGGTGGTCATTTGCCCGATGTCTTCGCCGGTGAAGACGAAACGACACAGCGAAGGGCTCAGGGGCACGATGGTCTTGAGCTCGACATCGAAGATCCGGTAAGCGCTGGCCCGGTTCGGGCGAATCAGGCGCGAGAGGAAGGAGGTCATCGGCAGCCTCTGCTGGCAAGGAGTCTTCTGAAGGAACGAGCGCCACCCGTGGTGAATTAGCCCCGGTAAATTTTGCCCGCCAGCGTACGTTCTAGCTTGGATAGAAGCCGCAGCATGGCTGGAACGGATAGAGGCGCAATGACCATTTCCCGACGAGGATTCATCGCAGGCCTGGCAGTGGCGGGGGCCGCGGGTACCGCCGCCTACTATGCGCACAAGGAGCTGACCCACGACCCTGAAGACGACATCGTCACCCCGGGTGAGGCCAGCGTCGAGCTTGCCGACCTTGCCGGGCAACTGCTGGCCGATCACTTGCGGGGTGTCTGGGATATCCGTTTCGATGGCGCCGATGGTGGCCTCGAGGGCTTGCCGCGCGAGGGCGTCGAGGTGTTCTTCGACGTCGCCACCAAAGGCCGTGGGCTGCGTGGTTTCGTTGATACCGGCGAGCGCCTGCGAGCTGATGGTCCGGCCGCCTACCGGGTGCTGGGCGATCTGGTCGGAGCCTCGTCTGCCCAGGTGCGCTGGCGCCTGCTCAGTCAGGACGGTGGGCCGAGCTATGAGTGCGTGGCCAGCCTCGACGAGGTGTGGGGCGAGTTCGCCAACGCCGGCAGCGGCACCCTCAGCGGCCGCTTGCAGCGCCTTGATCGGCCCCTTACCTTGCCGGTGGCGGACAGCCGCTTCGTTGCCGTCAAGCGCCTGTTCCCAGAGGCGCGTGAGCGCCTGCCCTATACCCCGGCCATGCAGGCCTGGGTCATCAGCCCCGAGCATCGTTTGTTCCACCAGCTCTGGCATGCGACCCGCGATCAGTGGCACAAGATTCCCGAAGACAAGCGTAATGCGTTGCGCGGCCTGGGCTGGCAGCCAG
Organism: Pseudomonas sp. RW10S2; assembly: GCF_014268985.1. Taxonomy (NCBI): domain Bacteria; kingdom Pseudomonadati; phylum Pseudomonadota; class Gammaproteobacteria; order Pseudomonadales; family Pseudomonadaceae; genus Pseudomonas; species Pseudomonas sp. RW10S2. The sequence continues at coordinate 11,072 of NZ_JABWRO010000149.1, forward strand.
GGCCGCGCGACCACGAGCGCGACGCCCGTGGGCCGCGCAAGCACCGCAATGGTTCGGGCGTGGACTTTCTGTTCATGCACCGGCACATGCTCGCTGCCGCACGCGCCCTGCAGGACCTGCCCTCCTGGCAGCGCTTTCCGCTGCCACAGCCCAATGTCGAGTTCGACCGGCAGGGTTTTGCCCGCTATTACGACAACCACGACGGCTGCTGCGTGCCGCCGCCCTGGCAAGCGCCGGGCGACGACGAGTATGGCCAGTGGGTGTCGGCGATCAAGGCCGGGGAGACGTTCTGCAGCAACTTCCAGGTCTGGGAGTCGCAATACCAGGATCCGCAGTACCTGTCGAAGCTGAGCCTGGGCACCTTTGGTTCGGAAGTGGAGATGAACCTGCACGACTGGCTGCACATGTGCTGGGCCTCGGTGCCCCGGGACCCGTCCAACAGTGCGCCGGTGCCCTTTGCGCGCGACCCGTCGGATTTCGCCGGGCGCTGGTTCGGCCGTGAGAACGACTTCCTGGGTGATCCGTTTTCCTCCCATGTACACCCGGTGTTCTGGGGGTTCCATGGTTGGATCGACGACCGGATCGAAGACTGGTATCGCGCCCATGAACGCTATCACCCCGGCCAGGTGCGGCGCCTGGAGGTCAATGGCGTGAAGTGGTTCGCGCCGGGGCCTTGGGTGGAAGTCGGCGACCCCTGGCTGGGGCCGGACACTCATGGGTGCAGTACCACACCGGGTATTCGTCCGGGCAAGACAGTGGAGATGGATGTGGAGGTGATGAAGCTTGCGCTGCGTATCACCTTCGGCGAAGAGGACGGCATCGCCGACCTGCTGCGGCGGGTGCCGCGTCGGCCTTGGTACGCGCGTAACCTGTCGATGAAGAACATTCTTTCGTGAATAACGCCGAGTCGTGCTTTTCGCGGGCAAGTCGCAGCGGCGGTTCGCCGCTG
>NZ_JABWRO010000015.1:0-59674 GCF_014268985.1 Pseudomonas sp. RW10S2
AAAAAAAAACCCCGCCAGCGGCGGTCGTGTGTCGGATGTGTAGATTTATGCCGGCGGCGCTGGCCAGTCGATGGTGTGCGGGTAGCCGTCCTGCTCAGGCAGGCGATTGAGCGCCACGCGATAGCGCTTCCATTCCTTCAGTAGCGCCACCTCCGCCTCTGTGGCTTCGTCGAGATCGACGGCATCTTGCAACGGGGCGATTGCGGAGTCGGCCACACCTCGGCGCCGAGACACCTCGGCGAGGGCGGCGACAAGCATTTGCTCGGCAGCGGCTGCGGCTTTCTGTTCAGCAGTGATGACCTGGCTCCAATCAATAACGCCTACCGCGGCGGGCGCAGTATCCCCCAACTCCTGCCCAGGAAGCCGGATCTGCCCCTCAGCCGGGTCAACGATATCAGCGGGGAATCGCGCTGACTCTGGAGCATCGGCGGCGTGCGGCAGACGCAGCGTTACGACGAGCTTTCCGTCGACACGCTCAACCGGGTCCATAACGCATCCACCACCCACGGCATCGGCCGGCAGCGTGGCACCATCCGGAAGTCGCGCAAAGTCCAATGCGATGTTGTTGATTGTCAGCATGTCGCCCAGGCGGGTGACACAAAGTTGCGCGTCAGAGCGCACAGGAGAAAGCTTAATGATCATTAGTACCACCGCCCTTTCGCAAGCCAGGCAATTGTGACCGCCGTCGACGTTGACGAGTACGCCTGTATCGTCGCGGAGTTCAGGTTGACATTTGTTGGCCTTGCACCGAATCCAGAGCCTGAAGTGATTGTTGGAATAACAACTATCGAGCCTGCAAAGGCAGCGGGAAATGCAATAGAAATGTTGGCGAAGTAGATCACTCCGGCCGTAGACCCCGTGAAGTTGCTTGATGTGAGCGGAAGCGTCCCAGAGTCCAGCGTGCCCCAGCACTCAAGTGTGCCGTCGGCGTACTTTGTGTAGTTACCACTGGCATTCGCACCGCGCTCAATAATTGCCCCGGTGGGTACCCCGGAGGCCTGAGTGGCCGTACCCACGATGTTTCCAGAATGAACAAGCCGACGTAGCGGGTACTCAGTCGAGCCAGCTCGCTTTCCCAGATAAACGTCGAGGCTTGCATCGCCCACGACTGGATGAACAAGGCGCAACGCACTCGTGTCGTTATCCCAGGGAAACGTGTGTACAAGCGACGTGTTCGCGGAGGGAAGTCCGCCAGAGTCGCCGTTGAGAGCACGCGTTCCGCCCTTCGTCAGCGTCGATAGAGCCGTTGTCGATCGGGCCGGTGCGTTTCCGCCCAGGCCATGATCGCCTACGCCGAGCAGGCGTCCGGCGGTGCTGTCTATCGGGGACGCAGTGCGCACCAGGCCGAGATTCGTCCTGGCATCAGCCTGGGTTGTCGCCCCAGTACCACCCTTCGAAACCGGAACGATGTTCTCTGTCGCCACCGTGCCCAGGCTGGCGAGGGTTGCCCCCCACTGATCCACGAGCAGCTTGACCCGATCGGCAAGGTCCTTGGGATACCCCTGCATCGGCTTTATTACATAGCTGCCAGCAGAAACAGTCACGCCTCGATATGCAGGCAAGATGCTTAGCGCGGTAGATGATGGGACATTGGCAATTTCATATTCTAGGCCATCAGGCCCAACAAAACCGTCACCGGCCCGAGCGTTCAGGGTGAAGTTTGTACCAGTCCCAGTTACTGTCGTTTGCCCGGCGGTGACTGCAACGGTTCCTACTTTGTACCACGGCATAGGATTTACCTAGTTGAATGGAAATGGATAGCTTGAAGTTTTAATTGCAAGCGCCACCGGGTAGCGGTCTGTCGGCACATCAATATAAAGTTGGTAGCTCTGTATTGGTGTCCTATTCTGCGGCAGCTTTGTTGATCTTGCTGCAATGCAGAAGATGAACTCCACGCCACCGGAAACTCCGTATGCGCCTTCTTGCTGTGCAGTCAGAAATGGATAGTTCTGAGGGTCAGCGCCAAGCGCGGCCACTCTGGAAAAATTCGTATAGGCCGCATATTCCTGACCCGCCTGCAAATTGACCTTCACCCAAGACAACTTGTTAGGTGGCCCACCTGGAGTTGCCGGCCCGATGGATCCCGTACCACCAACATAAGGGGTGCTCCGGTAGGTTGTACCAGGGATAACTATCGGTCCAGGCTCTGGAGGAGTTGCCGTGGCGGTGATGTTGAGAGGCACCTGGGCAGTATTGAAGGTCAGCACGCCATCTTCACGGAAATGTTTCATTCCGGTGATAAGTCCGTTATCCCGCATTGTGTCGAAATAGTAGAACTTAGTCTGAGTCGTTGCGGCGATGAAATAGAACGTCGTCACATTGCCTGACGTAGAAGACCCGCACGCACATCCTCGACCTGAAATGAACACCATGGGTGCCACAGCTCCAGTTACGGAGAAGCCAAGTATCGGATCGGCCTCGGCACTTTCGGTCCAGCTTGAAGGGTCGCCAGGATCTGACTGCGCAGACCGCAGGTCGAGTCTAGGCCAGCTTGTCACGGCTGAAAGATAGCCGCTTTTCAACAGGCCATAGGTTATCTTCCGAGTGTCGTACAGCAGTAGGCCATCTTCGCGATAAGCCTCGAATAATGCAGGCATATTGGCCCCAACTAAAAATATCCGTAGTGGATTCGGCAGTTCATCGAGTAGAACCCCCACCCACCGGCGTAGGAATAGGTCCACGACAAAGTGTTTCCACTGAGGGTCACACCTGGTCGCTTGCCCAAGTACCTGTCCTGCGGGCTGAGGTCAGAAATGGCGTAGAACAGGGTTCTGCCTGCAGGCGCCGCCGGTATGACTGCTGACCCATTTGCCGCGTTGGTATCCACATACCCGAGCATCTGACTGATCGGAACAGTCATATCAACGAGCGGTGTGCCGTCCATGGCAAACGATAGGAAGCCGGTAGCCATCAGATGTTGATCCCCATCTTCGTGGCCACCTGGCCGTTCGGGTAGTAGGTGTTCACCGAGCTGTTCGTGATCGTCAGTCGTTCACCACTGGTGCCGGTACCGTTGATCTCGATCGCTCCACTCTTCTGAATGCGCCAGCCACGCTGCCCGGCAATAAAGTCATTCGACTGGATCGTGTCACCGATCATGGCGTTGGTGATCCAGCCAGTGCCGATCAGGGCCTGACTGATGAACACCTGGCCACCCTGGACAGTGAACGGCGAGGTGAGCGTCCCGTTGATGTTGTTCACTACAGCGAAGCGCCCAGCATCGATCAGGAAAGTGCTCTGCAGTCCGGCAGGTCCGTTCTCGATTCCGAGCCCAATCCCGGCAGCGACATACTGCCCCTGCGAGTTGACCTGCAGCTTGACCGCCCACATTGCGCTTGCTTTGCCGTCGAGCTCGGCCTGCGCCTGGCTTACCGTCTGCACAGCTGCATTGGTCTCACCGACTGTTGCCTCGAGCGTTTCGGTCTTGCGAACGATCGCGGCCTCACGGGTCGCTGTTGCCTTGACCTCAGTGGCAAATGCTGCGGTCGAATCCCACTGTTGTAGCGCGCCAGCCAAGTCGCCGTCGGCGTTATCGTCACGATATGACGCGCGGAGCACCTGAAGACTTTCAGCAGTCACGGTGACCCGGTCATCCACCTCCTCGATCCTGGTCGTGTTCGTCTGAACCTGCTGGGCCAGGCCGTTGGCAGACTCGATCGACTGACCCACGTCATCCCACAACGCTGGATTCGGTGGGGCATTGGCGCCAGATGGGTCAGCTGGCACTGGGTTGCGCGCTTGGTAGATCCGACCGTCGCCAACGACCATCTGGCCTTTCTCGTACGCCTCGTCCTTGTTGTAGGCCTTGAGCCCATCCAGGGCGTCGATCTGGTCTTGCAGGCCATCGATCTTGTCCTTGAGCTCCTCTCCGAGCATCGACTCGTCGATTTCACCGCTGATCAACTCGAGGATCGGGCCGGGATCGGTGCTTGCCGTTCCCTGGACGGCTGTCGGCGGCACCGGGAAGAATGGGCCGATGTTGCCGGTACGATCCACCAGGCGCGCCCAGAAGAAGAACGAAGCGCCAGCAGACAGGCCGGAGAGCACGTACTCCGACTGGGGGTAGGACAGGTCGGCCAGCTTGGTCGCCGTGGCCAAATCGTTCGCCGGGTTACGCCAGATCTCGGTGCGCTGGGTGTCCTCAGCACCTGCAGGAATGCCCCAGTTCAAACGGATGGCGAACAGCTCACTGGTAGCAGTCAGGAACGTCACCGCCGGTGGCTGGCCCTCCTTTCCCTTCAGGTCGGTCAGCATCGAGTCACGCCAGATCGACGTGATATCGAACGCACTGACCGCCCGAACACGCGCAAGGTAGGCGCCAGCGTAGATGCCCGTCACGTCCACTGACGTGGTGCCCACTCGCTGCAAGCGTATCCAGTTGCCGTTGTTCCTGCGCCACTCCACTTCGTATGCGACCGCGCCCTCCACTGCCGGCCATGCGATCGTCATCGTGCTGACAGCAATGCCCTGGTCGACTGCGTAGCCAGAGGTCAGGGTTACGCTCGCCGGCGGTGGCACCGTTGTCACAGGGATAACGCTGATCGGCCGCTCCTCGAGCTTGGCGCCTGTGTCGATTGCTGCGAACTTGCTTGGGTTGAACTCCAGCGCGGTGAACTCGTACTCGCCCTCAGTGGTGCGCACGCGCTTGAGCACACGGAACAGCTGGACGGCCAGGTCTTCGTAGTCGATCGCCCACTGCAGCTCAGGTTCTGGCTGCAAGCCATAGGCAGTCGTCACAGTCACTGCGCGACCGCTCACCGACTGCACGGTCCTGCCTTGGGCGGTGCCGTTGGGCAGGTTGATGATCAAGCGGTCACCGGCCTTGATCGGCGTGTCACGGTCCAAGGTCACGACGCGGCCTGCGGCGGCAGAGATGCGGCCACCGTTCGGGCGCCCGGCGACGAGCTCATCAGCAACCGGGATGACGAAGCCAGGCAACACGTTTGCGCCTTCCATCCCGGTCTTGAACGAGACCGTGCGGTCCTGGTTGTTGCTCAGCAGCGCCCACTTGCCGCGGCGCTGGGCCTCGCTGGCACGGGTGCAGCCGATGGCGGAGATTTCAACGGGGCGATCCCGGTAGCGGCGCTGCAGTGCAATGTCGGTGACCGGTATTACGTCCGTGTCGTAGTTGTTCGCCGGGTTGTCGTAGCTCACCAGGGCGCGGCTGTAGTGCGTGTCGCGACCGGCGCCGCCGTAAACAAAGTCGCCGTCGATTACGTTCGACCGAGTGAAGACGTAGTCGATGTCCTGCGCACGCGGCATGTCGGCCTGCATGTACAGCGAACCCTGCGCCCAATAGACCATCCCCCGATAGATTGCAGAGAGGTCGCGCAGCAGCGTCCAGGCCTCTGCCTTCCCTTGGAGGTTCAGGTCGCACAGGTAGCGAGGCTCCTGGCCGCCCAAGCCGTCCGGCACGAGCTGGTCGCAATACTGGGCGATGCGGTACATCTCCCACTTGTCGACCATCCATGGCTGGATTCGCTTGCCCAGGCCGAAGCGGTCATTCACACACAGGCCGTAGGTGGCCCACACCGGGTTGTTGGTCCAGGCCTGCTTGAAAGTGCCATCCCAAATGCCTGTGTAGGTACGGGTCTCCGGGTCGTAGTTGCTCGGTACCGGCCAGCGCTGCGCCTTGCAGTTAACCGTCACCGCCGGGATGTTCTGGAACTGCTCGGCGTTGAACTCGATGTACAGCAGCGCGGTGTTCGGGTAGCGCAGCTTCTGGTCAATGATCTCGGTGTAGCCAGCGATCACCATCTGGTCGGCAATTGTGCCGCTGTTGGCGTTGGGCGTAATGCGGCGAACACGGAAGGCCCAGCCGGAGGTGGCCGGAGGTAGGTTCACAGACTCGGACCGCTGGTAGCCATTGGTGGTCTTGCCGTCCACGGCTGAACGCAGGGATTCCACGAACGCACCACCGTCGGTGGAAACATCGATGGCGTACTCGATCCGGTAACCATTGGTGTTGCCGCTGCTGTCCTGGCTGACCAGGCGCTGCCATGAGAACCGGACACGAACCCGCGAGAGCTGCAGGTTACTCAGCGTGCGCGTGAAGGGCGTGTCGCTGCGGAGCTCGACGTTCACCGTCGTCTCGTTCTCGATCGCTGGAATACCCTGGATGTAGTCCTGCTCGATCGAGCCTGGGCGCCACTCCCACTTCACGCCGGGGAAATTCACGTTGCCGCTGGCATCCATGATCGGCGTGTTGTCGAGGTAGATATCGCGGTCGGTCGGCGTACCGTCGAACTCGCCCTCGCCCACTGCCAGCAGGATCTTGGCGATGTTCGTCGATCGCAGGCTGTCCGGTGCTTCGACCGGGTTCGTCGGCTTCTTCTCGCCGCCCTTGGCGCCGGTGACTTCTGGCAGGAGTGCTGCGCCCATGCTTTCCTCCGGGCAATAAAAAACCGCCAGGAGGCGGTTGGTGGTGTTTCGTTCGAGTGACTACGCTTTGTCCTCTGCGTAGACAGAGGCGGATATGATCGCCCCGCCCCAGCGCCGCTTACCGATACAGATCGGTACCGGGTTGCCGCTGGCCGTGGTGTTCTTGGCGCTGCCAAAGGCATACGAGGGTAGGTTCTCGGGCGCGCCACTCATGGATAGCCCTTTGGCTTGAGGGCTGAGCATCTGGATGACGCCTCCGAGCGCCATTGACCCACCACCCATGCCAACTGCAAGCGCAGTAGCCGCGGACCATCCGAGGGGGTTCCACCATGCCAAAGCGACAATCGCGACACCGATGATGGTCTGGATCAGGCCTCCACGCTTGCTACCGCTGACAACGGGCGCAATACGAATTTCCCCATCCCCAGCGAAGCAGAGCTCCTCTTCCTTGAGATTCCTTGAACCTCGGAAGACTGCGAACTCAACCCCTTCGCTCTTGGCCGTTATGAGAAACCTTTCAAATCCCGGAATCTGCACGCAGAGCGCCTTGATCGCCTCCGCTGGAGATCGCACGGACAGCCTGAACGACCGCCCGAACTGCCTGAGTTTTCCGTAAAGCACCACGGTGGTAACCGGCTGATATTCGATTGCAAGAGCCGCCATTATTTTCTCCAGACAATAAAAAACCACCCGAAGGTGGTTTGTGAGTAGCAGGACCAATCTATCAGATGCAGCCTTTGACGCCAGCGGTAACGCGGTCGAGCGGCGACTGCCAGGTCCGGTAGAAGTGGTATTTGACCAATGACCCCTTTCCGCTCGGAATAATATCGACCAAGTGGAGCGGTGACTGAGCGTCTGGTGCCAATACCGAATAGCGGTTTCCGGAGGTTTGTAGAACTCCGCCAATGCTCGCCCCCAGCACTGTTGTGTTCTGCCAGGTATTGCGAATGCATTCCGCAACTGCCCTCGGAGTCTTCGATGACTGAAGCTCCAATAGTGGTGGGTTACTCCGGGTATCCCCAACACTCGCGCAGCCCCCCATTACCATCAACATCAAAGCCGCAGCAGCGATCAGAATTCGCATGTGACCCCTCCCGTGAGCATACGATGCATCTTACCTAACCATGTCCAAGATTTTCGACTCAAGGGTTCCCTTTGCAAAGCAGGTTAGCTCGGGAGACGAGTGCGGGCTTTTGGTCGAGAAGTCAAAGGTCACGCTCTGATTGCCGCCTGGACGCCCATCGAACCCTACCGCTCTGAAATCGACTGTGAACACGTATTTCGTATTGACTGAAATATCGGTGCCCTCTTGGCTAGGGGCCACGTACACATTAACCCTGCCTTCAAGCTTGGTAGCCCGAAATGCGTTAAATGCGATGTGCTGGTCGTTCACCACAACGAACTGCGACGAGTCCGCTGGCAGATAGGTATAGACCTGCTCGCCGCGAGCATTGCTGAAGCGTCGAGTAGTCGAGCCGCAGTCAATGAACTCCGAAGGACGAGATGAAGAGAAGCTGACATTGATCAGTCGAGAGCTTTTGTCAATGTTGTTGATTACAAAAAAATCAGCGCTTAGCTGGCGGACTAGGTCATCCCAGGCTCTGTCAAAATCCTTCAAGACTTTCTTTGTGTTCGTTATGGACGACCCACTAGGTGGCCGATAGTCAACGGATGAGGTGGCGCAGCCAGATATGGAGGCGGCAATAACCATCAAACCAACAACTTTGCGCATCTTTCAGCTCCTTTGAAGATGGCACAAAAGTATCACAAAGCCGCCTCAACCGGCGATAAGCACAAAAACCCCGCGACGGCAGGGTTCGGCTTTGATCAGATGATTACCGCGTCAAGCCATGCGCGACGACCTCCGGTATTTCAGCCTAGAGCTTCTCTGTAAGGCGACTCAGCGGCTTGGCCACCGACTCCTTCCAGAGGATCTGCTGGATTGGCTTGCCGTCGTTGTGCTTCTTGGCGGTGTCGGTAATGACCGCGAACTCCTTGCCTTCCGGAGTGACCTCCCAACGTTTCTTGCCAGGTTTGTAGGTGACGTGATGCTGGAGTCCGCACTGCGCAAGCAGCTTGTTCATGCTGTTCGCAGTCATCCCGAACTTCGCGCCAAGCTCGCTGGGCAGAAAGTTCAACTCCTGGGCTTCGTTGAGCAGCCGCTTCACGCCGGCCATTTCCATCAGATCGATACCGATCGCCGAGCGGACCATGCTGTTGGCACTGAGAATAGCCTGATTCCCTTCAAGGCCCAGGTTCTCGGCGATGCGCTTGGCGGCGTCGAAGTTGTCGGCCGCCACGGGCAGACACCGCTCCAGGGGAATCACCGAGTCGTTCGCCGCCGCCAATTCGAATGTACGAATTACATGGAGGTGGAATTTTGCGCTGACCCACATGGCATAGGAATAAACCAGCTCCTTCACCACGTAGGTGCCACCATAGCGGCCAGCCTTGGAAGCCGTAGGGGCGTAATTCTGCTCCACGGCAGAGTTAGAAATTTCCTCGATCAGTTCAATAGTTTCCGGACGCTTCATGAAGAACGCCGGCTGATGCTTCGTTTCGCCTCCGGCTGCCCTATGGAAATCGTTCAGGCTGAAGCGTCCATGATGGTCTTGGTGAATCTCGATACTCGCGATCATTAGTGCGCTCATGCTGTTGCCCTCCTCTCAGATACTTCGACCGCATAACGGGTTGGCCGCTGCATGGCAACGCCCAGGCCAGTCAGGAATGAGTTCAGGTCATACAGCCTATTGCGCAGGCTTCGAACCTCGAACCAAGCTCCGTCGATCTCGTAACCGGCATCGCGGAGCTCGCACAAGATCTTCTCGCACAAGGACAGATCCTGTGGGCGCGAGCAGACATCACTCATGCTCACGTCGAGCCAGGCCTGGCCCATGCCGCGATGCTCAAGCATCTCAGGGCGGCGCCGGACCAGAGTTTCGAGCGGATAGTAGATATCCAGTTTTGGCTTAGGTTTTTCGTTGCCGAGGAATTCACCCTCAAGCACTGCGTATGAAGCGATAAAATTGCGAGCACCATCCAAGTGCTCTGCCGGGATGTCAGCCGCTGAGCGAACGCCAAAGGCAACGTGGACTTGGGACCAGATCTTTGCTGTGACCCTGCGTTGGATAGGAGCAGGAAACGAAGATACCTTGCCCTTCACAATCGCCCCCAACATGTGGAAGCCATCGGTTCCGATGGTCTGGCCGAGCAGGGTCATTGATTGATTCAGCTCGCGATGATTCACCGCATGCCCCTCGCTCCAGTACGACCACAAGGCGTCATCACACTCGTTCTGGTAGGCGAGCACGCCATCGCGCAGCTCCAGGCGAACCTTGCTGGCGTGAATCGACATCAGCCAGCCCGCGAGTTTACGCAGGGGAAGACATGCCATTTCGTACTGCTTACCGTCGGCACCAGTTGTGGTGATCATCACCATGACTGAATTGAATCGACCCCCTTGAAGCTTTGCGTGCTGGCTTTTCCAATCCAGCCCCATGCCTTCGACCACTGGCTTCATTGGAACGAATGGCTGACCGTCGTGCTCAACGAGCAGGAGCTTTGCCGAACGGAACGGGATGACACTGGATACAGCTGTGCTATTATTCATCTCGACGTTTTTCCTAGACCGATTGACGTTATCCAAAGCCTCAGCGCCTGCCAGCACTGGGGCTTTTTCATGCTCGCTTGAGTTGCTCATCTCGCACCATCGCCTCCCTCAAAGCTTTCGCGGCAAGCCAGTTTTGGCTTCGATCATCCTGCTTTGCCTTTCTCTCCAACCACTCCTTCACATCTGGCTCGATGCGCAGAATCACCTGTGCCATGTCACGCACCCTCATGATTGCCTCCTAATGCATCACCGTTGTGCACGAAACAAATGTAGAACGGTGGTGCATTGCTGTCAATACCACCGTGATGCATTCTTGTAATACCAGTCAACTTTCCCATTGCGTGGTATTCGTGAGCCGCACCGACCCCCAATTCAATCTCCGCATACCTGAAGCCTTGCGTGACAAGGTGATGGCTGCCGCTAAGGACAATAAGCGTTCGGCTACTGCCGAGATCCTGGCCCGTTTGGAGGGTAGCTTTTCGGAGCAAGAGGGGTTTGATGGTTCTCGGGCAGCAGGGCCGAAGAAGGATATGCTGGTTATTGGTGCGGATGGGCCTGGCGCTCGCCCTATCACCAGAGCTGAAATTTGGGATGTTTTGGGGCAAGCCATTGAGCAAGCGCTTGACGAAATGACCATTGGATCGCCGCCGGACGGAGGGCCATCAACTAGCAGTCGCCAAAAACCGCGTACGGGACGACCCAAGAAGTAGTTCAATCCCGGCCAAACGCCGCTCATTCAAGGAGATCCGATGCACAAAGTTTTGCTCGCTGTCAGAGTCGTCCAGAAGGGTGAATTGGTAGGCTACTGCAGCCATCAGCTCGACCTTCCATTCGTGCCTTTTCCCGGCCTCCACCTTGAGCAAGGCACCAGCTGCAAGCTCTGGGAAACAATGACCGGGTCAGAGCTTGAACCTGCCGTTGAGCGCGTCATCTACGATCTGGATGAAGAGCAGTTTGTCTGCCTATTCAACGTCGACATCCCATTGCGTGCCTCGTTTTGGTACGACGATGTCGATCCTACCCCTGGGACGACCAGTGCCATAGGCGAATACTTCCGCCACATGCGTATCCCAGCATGAACCTGATGGGAAAGCTCATAGCCGCCATTCAGAGATTTCAGAGACAACCGTATGCCGAGCTCAGCGACTGGGCTCTAACATTGATAGGCATACCTAATTTCTTGGTGGGCGCCTACTACTTGTGGGTGTCAGGAAACTCGACCATAGATTTGGTCCAGTGGTCCAAAGACCATGCCATCACATGGGACGCCGCCTTAGCTTTCGTTTTTGTCGGGTTGATCGCATTCAGCGGCCTGTATTTCGCAACCGTTGCTCGTCGGTGCTACGAGCTGATTTACGAACGAAATTTTAAGTAACCCCAAGCCCGGCCAAGCGCCGGGCTTTTCAAATCAGGAGCGGCGATGATCGTTTACAAGTACATGAGCCTGGCTGGTTTAGATGCTTGCCTTTCGAGTCGAACGATCCGCTTCACCAAGCCGATCAGTTTTAACGATCCATTCGACTGCGCAGCCTCAGCCAGCGACACCATGCAGGGTTTGAACATTCGTACAGTCGGATCAACAAATGCCGATCGACTGTTCTGCATACGAAACGCGATCGGGATACTGTCGCTCACTCGCAATCCGCTAAATCCCCTGATGTGGGCCCACTACGGACAGAACCACACTGGCGGCGTCGTCGCAATCGATGCCGAGGCAGCCGGCCTGGAATGTGCGGACTCGAACATCATCACCGCCAGTACAGGAAACATCATCTATACCACGGTAAGACCAAGCGTGGATGGTGATGAGCTTCCATACCACGATGAGATTTCCGCTCAGCATGACAGACTTATGCTCGAAAGACTGTTCCTGTACAAATCACTGCATTGGTCATACGAGGAAGAGGTCCGGGTAGCTCGGCGCGTGGAGTATACACCGCAGGTCAAGCATCAAGACTTCACGATTCCACAATCAGCGATCGTCGAGGTCTTTCTGGGCGCCAAATATTTTTCAGCTCTAAACGAGGACTACGACGGAAAGCTACCGAAGGTGCATTTACTGTATCCCGAGTTCTCGTATCGGTCCTGCTACGAAGATTCCCGGACTTGGGACCTTCGCTCCGAGCCTTACAAACCTTAGCCAGTCAAGGTCAGTACCAGATGCAAAAAGCCCAGCGCGGGGCTGGGCTGGATACAGCCCAAACAACCTAAACCACCAGTGCTATGGAGACTTATGCCTCCACTCTCGCACATTAAGCAGGACTGCAGTATTGTTTGATTCGGCGCCCCATATAGCTTTATTAAGCTGCCAATAATAAAAATGAACCACACGACCATCATCTAGTGTTTTCTTGCTGGATTTTCCTTGCTTACTGTAAACGACGACCAAGTCACCAGCTTTGACAGACACATCTGGCAACCAATATGCCGTTTTTGATCCAGACTTAGGATTTCCCGAGCTACCCTTTTTGGATCTCAGCAGGATATACTTCCCAATATCTAAATCCTCACTAGCCTTCATAACGACGCGTTCTTTTTGCAAGTTTCCCGCTTCAGGTATCCGGTCAATTTCGAGCTTCATTTGTTACTCCACTTTGACCAAACGCTTCCGCCAACAAGCCCTACTCCGCCGAAAAAAACCACGAAAGTCAAAGGCCAGTTCCCCCAAGCTGTTGGCAAATAACCCAACACCAAGCAACCAACACCTAGTGCCGCAGATTGCAAGGCATCAAGTGATGCAACTCTCTTTGAAGACGACTCAGCCACAGCAAGTTTACTTTTAACATCATAGTAAGCAGCTCTAAATCTCTCCAAGGTAGAAATATTATTTTCAGCCACATGAAGGCGATCCAAGATCATTTTCTGTACACCTGGATGTTTGAGCTCGTCATCATTGAGCTGTCGTTCTACCCGGGAAAGTGCCCTCTTTTCCGTTAGGGCATCATTCTTAATTTCTATTGCGTCACTGTCATCTGAGGCCTGATCGACCTGAGCCATAGTCCATTACCTAATTAGAGTCCCGAATAGCGGGCAAGCCAGCCCACCGTAGTGAGAACGGCTCTCACACTAAACTTCATAAAATACAATGAACCACTAAAATTTCCAACTGGACGGAAAGCCAGTACGTGGCCCTGGCCGGGGCGTAGTAGCGTTGCGCCTCCCAACGAACCGCCCCGGTCCGTTGCCGGAAAGCCCAAGGACTGGGGCGCTGATGGCCTAGGAGGCTCTATGCAAACGATTTTCCCGTACTTCCTAATCACCCGCGATGAAGAGGTCGTGGCCAAAGCTTCAGAAATATCCTTGAGCGGCGTCGAGGAGGCCCGTGGCATTTATGCTTTCCTGGCTGCAATGCAGTTCAATCAAGTTCGAGATGCGCTGGTTTCGACGGGCAAGGAAGTCGCTCTGATCCAGGCCCACGATTTCCAGTACATCCATGCACTCGGTGATTTGGCCAGGCTGTTCGCCCACCTCAACCGAGTGCCGCCCCGCTGAACAGCAATCTTCCGTCAACCACCTCGATCCGGCCACCCTCTCCAAGGCTGTATGGGCCGCTGAGCAGGTACTCAGCGCGCCCATCTTGCACATCGACCTCGACGGGCAAGCGGTCAGGCGGATTGCTCAGACGTCGACGCCAAGCAATTACTGACTTGTAGGGATCGGCGTCGGACTTATCCCACGCAAAACTGAGCGCCTTAGGACCTGAGATCAATCGAGCGGTCAGACCTGGCTTGCCGGTGTAGCTTCGTCGGTAGCCTTTCTGGCCCTGGCATTTGCCGTTGATCGTGACGCGGTCAACCTCCTGGTCGCCATCCATGATGGCGATCACAGCCTCACCTCCGCACACATTACTTCCGTTCATCGTGAACAGGTCCCAGATCGTCAGCATGTAACGTTGCTGCATGTCCTTCTCCTGCGGCCTGGCCGCTTGATTTCGCGTCTTGATGACGCAATACAAGGCGCGTCCGATCGAGCCACGGCCCGCCGAACACGATGATTTCTGATGGCCTGCCGTAGAGGTGGTGCAGCAGGAAAGGACCAGGGCCGAACACCTCAGCCTGCTCGCTGGGGAGGCCTGGGTCTGAGCCCAGATAGATCCCTGCATGGTTCGGGTGCACGGTGCGCCCCACGGCCATGACGATCATGTCGCCACGTTGTGGCCGGTCAACCTGGTAGAACCCAGCCTGCTCGTAGAGTTGCTCGTACAGACTCGGGTTGTCTGCTTGCTCCCACCAACCATCCTCTCGGGCGTAGGCCGGGAAATCCAGCCCCCACTCGCGCTGGTACCAGTCCGCGCAGACCTGCCAGCAGTCCCAGGCGCCGTGCACGAATGGACGACCCAGCAGCGCGGTCTCGCCGGTCGGTGTGATGGTCCGCAGGTCGCCCTCCGGCCACGACAGAATGTGCCATGGCAGCCCTGTAGCCTCGCACATGGCCAGGTCGCGCGGGGACGGTCTGCTGGTGGCGTCAGGGTGCGAGTGCACGACGCCGATGACCTGGCCCTGGTCTTCTGCCTCGGCGTACTGCTCGGCCGCGATACGAAACTCCTCGGTTGGTTCGGTGGCCACGTTCTCGCATGGGAAGTAGACCTGCTTTCGGCCAACCGCCAGCAGCAGCCCGCAACACTCGCGCGGGTGTTCAGCCGCGGCGTGTGCTTGCACGGCGGCAAGGATGTGTTTGCGCATGCTCAGCTCCGAGCGATCAGGGAAACGGCGGGAAATCCGCCAAAGGGCAGCGGGTTACCCACGCCGAAGCGCGGGACGCACCCGGTGCCCAGGCAGCCGTCGCATTCGTCCAGTTCAGGGTTTCCGGTCAGGTTGCCGTCCTTGTCACGGTACGGACCGGTGTAGCCACAGTTCGGCCCCCGGTATCCGTTGGTCATGGCCCAGTGGCACAGCGTGGTCATCTGCCGCCCGATGGTCTCCCCGCCTACATCGCCAGGGCTGGCCAGCTCCCAAGAAACCATCTGGCCGTTCTCCGACACTTTCTGGTCGATGTACCAGACCTCGATGCTCTCCTGGGTTGGGTCTGCCCCAGGGTTGCCGGCCGGGAAGTTCGCCGCGTCCAGGAACTGGCCGAGCGTATTCCGGATGGTCAGCTTGAATTCGAGCAGGTCGGCGAAGGCGAAGCACAGCGCGGTGATCCTGCCGTTGACGTTGCCGACCGATATCGTCGGGCGCACAGCGGTACCGTCCGAGTTTGCCTCAATACCCTCAACCTGCAGCGGCCAGGCGCCATACTCCTCCCCCTGCCACCAGATCGATTTCGCCGGCAGCTGATCGGCGTCGGCGCCAGCGGCTGCGAGCTCCTGCGCCGTGTGCGGAATGGCGTGGCCATGAAAGCGCAGCACATCGGCGCCGAAGTCAGAGCCATCCAGTTCGAACAGCAGCACCTCAGAGCCTGGCTCAAGCTTTTGGATCTGTGAAATCAGGCTCATGGGTGGTATGCCCTTTCAAAAGTCAGGCTGATGACGGCAATGCCGCCGGGGCGGCGCTGCTGGCCGATTCGCTCGCAGCGATACAGCCCGAGCTCGCCGCCTGGCGGGGTCCACAGGAAAGACCGGAAACCGCGATGGGAGCGGATGAAGGCGACGATGGGGTCCACTTCCTCCGCGACGCCGCCGAATGACAACGTCCAACTGTCGTTCTCGGCGTTGATCCCATCACCCACCACCTGGGTGTAGTTGTCGCCGAATTGCGACTTCCGGGTTTTCAGCGTGCTCTCGCCACTGGCCTCATCATCTGGCGACCACGTGAATGTCTCGATAGCCACGACTACCTCCCCTTCATGTTTCGATAGCTTGCCCCACCTGGTCGCCAGGATGCTGCAATCGCGCGGTCGGCTACGCCTTGCATCTGCTGCTGCAGGTTCTGCTCGAGCGCTGCCGTATCGAGCTCCATACCCTCACTGCTACGGTCAGGAACGGTGATGCTCGTCGGCGCGTTGATCTGCACGAATGTCCCGCCGCTCTGGCTACCGCCGACCACCTGCACGCCCAGCGAGCCATCGGCGCCCCGGGCCAGCGGCATGATGGCCTCCGGTCCGGCCTCACCAGCGATACCAAGACCGCCGCCAGCCACGCTGAACGGCGTGGGCGTGTTCAAGATGTTATTGGTGCCAAAGGCGGCGCCCTTGGCGAACATTTGCACACCGCCATCCCAGGCACCGCCCAAGGCTTGGAAGTAGGCGTTGGAGTAACCTGCCTGGGAGGCGCCAAGGTTTGACGATACAGCTCCGGCAGATCCGGCCGGCAGGCCATTGCCGCCACCGCCGCCGAAGTAGCTGCCGACCGCGGACACCCCAATACCTACCAGGCCGCTGAGCAACGAGCTCGCAGCCTGCTGGCTGGCAATTCTGGCCATGTCGCTGATGATGCTGGTGGCGAAGTCCTTGAACTTCATCTTGCCGGTCATGGTGAAGTTCGCGAGCGAGGCGCTGGCCGAATCGAAGCCGGCGGTCAGGGCGCGGTCCGTTGCACCAGCTACATCAGTCGCATCCGCCTGGATGTTCGCCCACGCCCGGCGCGCGCCGTTGCGATAGTCGCGCTGGGCTTCAAGGCGGGCGCTGTGGCCGTCCACCTCCATCTGTAGTTCGCGCGCCTGGTAGTCTGCCAAGTCGGCCAGACGTTCCTCGTAGGCTTGCTGGCTGAGACGCCGAGAGACATCCTCCTGCTGCTCCTCCAACTGCCGGCGCGCCTCGGCGTACTTCTGCCGTACAGCGTTCAGGCGGTCGGCCTGCTCGCGCTCATCGTCACCCATACCGACCCCGGCCACGTCGGCGTTGATCGCGTCCTGCCGGGTCTGCAGCACCACCTCCATGGCCTTGCGGTAGGCCTCGGCGCTGTTGCGCCGCTGCTCGGCAAGCTTCCGCTCAGCCTCGGTGCGCTGCTGAATGGTCGTGTCGCCGTAGGCGCTGTTCAAGTTCTTGATGCCAAGCTCCATCTCGGCAGTGGTGATCTTGCCCTGGGCCTGGGCTTTACGCAGACCCTCCACCCCCTTGGCCAGATCCTCCAGCCGTTTCTTCTCGGGCAACGCGCGGTCGATGATGGCGTCCAGCGCCTTGATCTCATCGTTCAGTGCCTTGGTGCGTTCCTTGGTACCTGCCGTGGCGTCCTTGTTGGCCTTCTTCTGCGACTCGATTGCGCTCGCCGCCGACAGGATGGCTTGCCGATCCGTCTCGGTGAGGTCTGCATTCTCAGCGATGTAGCGATTGGCGATCTTGAGCGCATCGCCGTTGTCCTGCAGGCCTGCCAGCTGCTTCTGCAGGGTCTCCAGGTAGGTCTGACCTGCAGTGCTCATCCCTGCCTTGGCCGCATTGTTGGCCAGGGTCTGCGCGGTATTTTCTTCGGTGACGCCGTTGAGCACGCGCAGCGTTTCAGCAATAAGCGCTGAACGCTGGTCAGCGTCACTGACGGCGCCGGCCTGGGTGATCCATTTCTGCACCGTACCTGCAGGCAGATTCAGACGATCCCCCACGTCACGCAGAATCGGTGCCAGGTCATCACCGGCAGCACGGGCCTCATTCAGTCGGTCGACCAGCTCCTGATAGGCGCGCAGCTGCTGGTTGTACTGGCCGCCCGAATCACGCGCGGGCGCCGTAACCACTGACTGGCGGATGGACTGGGCCAGATCGCCGTAGGCGCTGCGTACTGCATCTGCAGCCCCGACCTGCTCCTGCTGCCATCTGACCAGCGATGCCTCGCGCTGGTCGCGGTTGAGCTTGGCGAACTCCTCGCGCAACTGCGCTACCGGCTTGTGCATGTCGTCCAGGCTGACACCGGCCTTGTCGGCGCTGTCGCCCAGGAACAGGAAGCTGGCGGCGGCGGTGCCGGCGAGCAGAGCCAGGCCAGCAGGCCCGCCGAGCGCAGCCAGCAGGCCACCCGTGGCCGCTCGGGTGAGGTTTGCCTGGGCAATGGCCAGCGCGTCGGTGGACGCCTTGAGCGCCGCCTGCTTGGGCAACAGCTGTGTCTGCACCAGCGACAAGCGCTGCAGGCCCGTCGCAGCGACGACAGAGGCCTGAGCCTGCTGCACCTGAGCCTGTGCATAGATACGCTGGGCCTCGGCCCCACGCAGGGCGGCGCGGGCGTTCTCCACCTCTGCAGCGCGCTGAGCCAGGGCTGCCTTCACAGCCAGGCCGGCCTTGGCAACGTACAGGGTGAGCGCGGCGGCACCCGCCCCGCCCATGGCGTTGGCAACCAGGTCCACATTGTCAGCCAGCACCAGCAGGACTTTCGAGAGTCCGCCGACCGCCCCGGTGCGCTCCTCCATGTTGCCGAGGAAGGTGCCGATGGCGTTATTGATGTTGACCAGGGCGTCCTGCACGCTGGTGGACATATCAGCAGCGGCCTTGCGGTTGGCTTCCACCGTCCGCAACAGGCCGGTGTTTAGGTCATCCAGAGAAAGCTTGCCCTGCACCCCAAGCTTGCGGATCTCCGCAGCACTCTTTCCGGTACCGGCGGCGATGGCGTCCACAATGGTCGGCATCGCGCTCTGAATAGAAACCCAACCGTCAGCATCGATCTTGCCCGTCTGCAGCGCCTTGGAGTAGGCGTCGAGCGCAGAGCCTGCCTTGTCGGCAGACGCCGCGTTGGTCACCAGCAGGAAGCTGAAGCTGTCGGTGATATCCAGGGTTTGCTGGGTGTTGAAGCCCAGGCTGCGCATCACGTCCGCCGTGCGGATGTAGAGCTCCTGTGCCTCAGCCAGTGGGCGATAGGTTTCCTGGGCGGTGCGCAGGAGACGCTCCTGCACCACCTGGTATTCGCCGGCGCTGCCAGCTGCAGCCCTCATCCGGTCGGACATCTGCCCGTAGGCGTCCACCTGCTTGATGATGCCACCGATCAGGCCCGCGCCAGCAACTGCGGCAAACGCGCCACGCATCAGCACGCCGGCAGACTGCGCGGCAGATCCCGCCCTGTCGAAGGCCGAATCGACGGTGGCCAGGTTACGGTCCATCGCCTGGGCGCTGCGCGCCACCACCTGGTCAGCGTTGGCCAGTTCCCGGCGCAGTTGAGCGGTGGTCGCCTCGATCTGGACCAACATGCCCTGGACTTGTTGATCGGCCATGCATTTCTCCAAGCACAAAAAAACCGCACGGAGGCGGCGAGTTACTCTTCCTGGCGGCCCCGGAAGAAAGCCTTCAACTTGTCAGCCACGCTCACCGGTCGTCGCGGCGCGGATCGATGGCCAGAGGCCTGTCCCTGGGCCTGCCCGCGGCCGGACCAGTCGAGCCGAGCATCGAGCGCGATCATGATTTGGGGTATTGGGGTGCGCCAGGCAGTGTCAGGCGGCCAACCAAGCCAGCCGGTGGCCACGCCGAACAAATAGTCGACGTAGCTCCCGTCCTTCACTGCGCTGTGCTGTCCGCCTCGTCCTTTCCCCGGGCGACCACGCTCGGCGGTACCGGGTTGAGCAGGACAGTGATGAACTCGGTCAGCTGGGTGGAGACCTTGGCCACGCCGGTCTGGAACACTTCGGCGGCGACCTGGGCATGCTGGTCAGCCTGCAGGCCAGCGCCAGCGACAATGATGTCAGCGCTGGCACCGATGCTCATAAGTCGCATCGACTCGAGCGCACCGCGCAGTCCGCCGAAGCGACTTTCGATCAGCAGCGCCGCTTCCAAGGTTGGGCGCAGGGTGTAGGTTCGCGCACCGACCACCAGCGTCTTGGTGCCATACAGAGCTTCGCTCATGGGCTTCTCTCAGTAGAGGACGGGGCCGAAGCCCCATCGATCAGGGGGTAGCCGGACCCGGCAGGATTTCGAGGATGTCGGTGTTGATGCCGAGCGTGATGTTGCGGCGCACGACGTTGTCGGCGGAGCCGGCAGCCACGGTGTTGTTCATGACCTTGACCGCGAAGTAGAACGTGGTCGGCAGAATCGCCGGGGTCGCACCGGGGTCGCCGTCGTTGAGCGTGACCTTGATGTTGTAGTTGCCCTTGGTGCGGTCCTTGTGCGCGGCGGCGACCGCCTTCTGGCCAAGGTCGCCGTTGTCCAGGCCCACGGTCAGGGTCATGTTGCCGGCGTCGGCGGTGCCCTTGTACTTGCGCACGCGGCCGTCGGCCAGGGAGGTGAAGTTCACCGGGTTGAAGGTGTCGCCGAACTCGCCCAGGTCTTCGATCTCGCCCACATCGACGTAGGTGTCGGCCTTGTACTCGGTTTCGGTGTCGGCACCGGTCTTGCCGCCAATGGCCAGGCGGCAGCCGGCGGCTGTGTTGAGGTTGTCTTCGGCCATGGGGGTTCCTCCAAAGGCACATTGGATAAAGCCGCAGCGCGGCCGGTGGTTGAATCAGTGGGTGGTGATGACGCGGACCGTGATCGAGCCCTGGTAGGTAACGCCGTCAGCATCGCGCTGGGCGTCCGACTGGATGACGCGAACCGATACGGCGCGGCCAACCTCCAGCGGCAGCGGTCGCTCGTCCAGTGCGGCGATCACCTCGCCGTTGATGCGCTTCACTTCGGCTTGGCCGACAGCATCAGACCAGACCGACAGGTACAGCAGGCGCTGCTCGCGCTTGCGCCCGGAGATCGGGCTTTCGTTGACCGAGACCTCGCGGTCGATCGACACGTAGGGCATATCGGCGTTCATCGGCGCGCCGTCGTAAATCGGGCAACTGACCTCGGCGAGGAGCCTCGCAAACAGCGCCTCTTGCAACGCAACAGACGGATCAGCCATTACCTACCCCCTGGCTCGCTTTACGGAGCGTGCGCCGTACGGCGGTCTCGATGTCAGCCATGACGTACTCGCGGTTCACGTCGATGGAGGGCCGAAGCCAGGGGTGCGCCGGCCGGGCCGGAATGTCCGGGTACTTGCCGAAGAAGTGTCCGCCGTCGCTCTTGTTGGTGGCTCGACGGTTGCGATTCCCAGCGCGCTTGCCGCCGATGTAACCTTTGGTACCGTACTCGATGAAGCGCAGGTAGAAGAACTTGCGGTTGTCGCGCTTGCCGCGGATTCCGATCTGCGCATCCAGGCCGCTGGGCGCGACGTAGATCTTCAGCGCTGCGGCGGCTGCGCCTGTGTCCCTGGGCATCAACTGCTGCTGGGTGGCAAGGACACGCTCAGCGGCGTGGCGCATGGCCGGGGCCAATTCGTTGTCCATCGTCTTGTGGATGTTGCGCAGCGTTCGCCGAAGGCGGATATCGCCGCGCATCTTCGAGCGGCGGGCCATGGCCTACTCCTTGGCCTGGTCAGCCTTGGTTGGCTTGGCGGTCTTCTCGGTGGCAACCTCGGTCACCTCCTCGGCATAGCCGCGGGCGATCAGCCCGGCGCCATACTCCTTGTCGACCACGAACTCTTCACCCTTCTCGCGATCGCCAGAGGCGCCGGAGAGGATGCCCAGTGCACGAATTTTCATGGTTCACCTCATGGATTCGGTACCGATGAGCAAAGCAGCCTCATCAGGGTGTTCTCGTTGTCCGGTAACACTGCCTCGACCTGGTAGGTGACCCCACGCCGCGTCAGTCGAGACCCGGCAACAATGTCCAAGCGCGGCCTGGCAATGATTTCTGCCGTAACAACTGCACTCAGCTTTTCCGCGACTGCCGTTACGCGCCCTGTAGGGGTGCGGACTTCGCCCCACATTTCAGGGCGAGCTGCAGGAAGCCACGTCACTGTGGCTCCCCCGGACTTATTGCGCTCTTCATGTCGGTGGGTCACCTCGAGCCGGTGACGTAGAGGCCCGGCTCTCATACGCCCCACCCGATACGGTGTGGGGTCAGGAGCGCCTTCGACCCTTGCGGCAGTTCGGTGGCAATGGTTCCGATTACAACGTCCTCACGGTTCGCGTAAAGGTGGCCGAGGATCAGCAAACAGGCAGCCTTGATCTGCTTGTTGCTGACCATGGGAGACTCGCCGGCATCCCCGGCGGCGATAGCCTCATCCAGCGCCTGCTGGTCCACATAGAAACGGCGGTTCAGATAGTCCATCGCCTGACCTTCGGCCGCCTCGATCAGTAGTTCCAGGTACGCGTCATCGTCGTCGGGATCCCGCAGGTGATGCCGGGCGATGGTCATGCTGATGACCGGCATGTCGCTACTCCTCCAGCGGCTCGAACGATGCCAGCTTCCGCTCCACCAACTCCTCTGCATGCCGACGTGGCACCACGTAAGCGGGGCCACCGCGGCGACGCAGTTCGCCCTCGTCCATGTAGGACCGCACCGGGTAGATCTGAAGAGTTGCTGGATTGGGGTTAGCCGCAATCTCACCCTCTCCAGCCGACTGATCGGCTTCGTCAGCGTTGTCGGTCACGCCCGGCCCATTCTGATCTGCGACTTCCGATGCGACCGTGTCCGTACCGGGGGCTTCGGCAATGGTGCCTAGGTCGCTTGCAGCGCTGTCCGATCCGGTACCCGAGTCTGCCTGTGTTTCCGGCAGCACCTGCTCTGCGCTCTCACCCGAGCCTGGAGCTGTTGGGGGAGCGCCCGACTCGCCAGGACTTGGCGAGACTGTTTCACCAGGCGAAGGGGGCAAAGCCCCATCCACGGCCTGGCCGCCGCTGGTTTCAGTGGTCGAGACAGGTTCCTTCGGCTCAACCGTGGACTCTGGTTTTTCCTGTTTACGTGCCATGGGAGTACTCCAATCGGGCGTCATTGCTGACGCCCCTAGCCAGAGAAATCAAGGAGTGATCAGCGGACCGGTGACGAACGCCTCATCGCGATAAATCGCAAAGGCCAGACGCTCCTCAGCACGGATCGTCGCCATGTTGTTCTCGAAGTCCTTGTCGTTCTCGGTCGAGATCAGCACTTCGATTTCCATGCGGTCGAAAATCTGAGCGCCGAGCTTGAAGGCTCCGACCAGGAAGTCGTTCTGTGTCATGGCCTGGGTAGAA
This sequence comes from Pseudomonas sp. RW10S2, assembly GCF_014268985.1. Taxonomy (NCBI): domain Bacteria; kingdom Pseudomonadati; phylum Pseudomonadota; class Gammaproteobacteria; order Pseudomonadales; family Pseudomonadaceae; genus Pseudomonas; species Pseudomonas sp. RW10S2. Next base: position 22,810 of record NZ_JABWRO010000015.1, read on the forward strand.
ACCACTGGGCGATTCCAGAGTTTCGCGTTGGTGCCTTCCTGAGGCTGACCGATGATGTACCGGCCTTCCCCGTCCTTAGTCAGCTCGATCGCTGCCCAGTCGATCGGGTTGAGCACAATGCCGTCGGATGGAAACTCGGCCAGTTCGGCCTGCAGCAGCGCCAGGCGCAGGCGGTCGATTCGCTGCTCGCCCACTACTGTCACGCCAGCGGGCTGGGCGTAAAGCTGCGCGACAGTCATGAGGCCTTGCAGGTTTGCACCGGTGCCGCTGCCGTAAAGCAACTGGGCTTCTTCAGCCATGTTCAGGCCGTAGCGCGCACGAGCGTCGATGTAGCTCTGCAATGCCTTGGCATCGTCCAGCATCTGGCGGCTGGCCTTGAACAGGTGAGCGATGGTACGAACGTTTGCGGTCGCCAGGGCGAAGGTGATGTCGGAGTACGGCTTGGCGGTGCCCTCCGCCACGGTGCGCGCGTTGTTGGTGTAGCCGGTTTCACGGATGTACTCGATGGAGTTCGACTCCGTCTCACCCGGCGCCACCAGGTCGCGGATCGTCAGTCGGCGCTGCGGCGGCGCGACGACACCGGGCAAACGCTGGGCGGGAACCAGGTCGCCACCGGTAGCAGTGGTGATAGCCGCGCGCGGCACGGAGACGCGACGCGAGCCACGGAAGGACGAGTTCATGTCCTGCATTTCTTCGCTGCCGATCACCAGGGCACCCACCGACTTTTGCGGTTCTTCCTGATGAGAGCGGTCACGGCTCGCATTCACGAGCTTCTGCTCAGCCTCGCCCAGGCGCGCCTGCAGCTCGCCCTGCTTGGTCAGCATCTCATCGACCTTGGCGCGAGTTTCGGTGTTCATCTCGCCGCTGGCCTTGATCTGTTTCTCGACCGCCTCGGCCTGGCTTTTGATCTGGTCGCCAATGCCCTTGAGGCTGGCATTGAGTTCTTTGACTTGGGCTTCAAAGTCCATGGTCATTTTCCTTTCAGAGAATTGAGGAGATTGGTTGCCGCGCTCAGAGAGGCGGAGAGGTCTGGCGCGACAGCGCGGGGCTTATCGGTCGGGGCAGCGTTATGCGTGCCCCCGCCGGCAGCGCGAGGCATACCGGACTTGAAACTGGCGAACAGTTCGCGGCGCTCGGAGCGAGGCATACCGCCCTTGGCCAGGGCTACGTCCATCGCCTTGAGCGCATTGGCCTGGGCGGCGTCTTCGGTTTCGCGCTCGGTGACCTCGGTGGACGACAACAGTCCAGTGGCCAGGCCAAGTTCCACAGCACGCTTGCCGCGGATGTAGGTTTCGTCGTCCATCAGTTCGGCCATGTCTTCAGCCGACTGCCCGCTGGTCTCGGCATAGAGGTCGGCCATCGCCGCGTCGAACTCCTCCATGTCGTCGGCGATATCGCGGAGGTAGTTGCGATTGCCAGCGAGCCAGGTCCAGCAGTTGTGGATCATGAGGAAGGCGCTGCTGGCCACCTCTCGCTTCTTCCCCGCGAGGAAGACAATCGAAGCAGCGCTGGCCGCCATGCCCAGCACCTTGGTGGTGACCTCGTGGCTGTGCTCTTGGAGGCGGTTATAGATGGCGATGCCTTCGAACATGTCGCCACCTGGGGAATTGATGTAAACGGTGACATCTCGCTCCCCGATCGCCCGCAAGGCGGCGTCGATTCGTTTCAGCGTGACGCCCTCGCCATACCAGTCTTCGCCGATCACGCCGTACACCGTGATGGTGTCCGATGTGTTCTCGACGGCCGCCTGGATCGCGGGGTTCCATTTATCGAGCGCGCGCGGGCTCATCTCGCTGCGCAGGCCGCGAGACTGGATCTTGTGTTTCATGGATTACTCCCGAGATTTACTTTTCCGGCTGTTGAAGCCAGTTCATCAGTGCGGCCCTTGCGGCCTGACCATCGTCTTGCTTGCCGAGCTGGTCCAGCGGCACCAGGTTCGACTGAACCGTCAGAACGTCACCGCCTGGCATGTGAGGCATGTTGTCTTTTCGCCGCCCTTCGTTGCGGGTGATGAAGCCGTTCTGGGCCATCGTGCTGAGGTACGCCGCGCGCCCAGAGCTGTCGGCCCGCAGAAACGCTTCGAGCGAGAACTCCGAATAGAAGTTGATCCGGTCTACTGCCGTCATGCACCACTTGTTTACGCACTGCTCGATCGGCGCCGTGAAGGACATGATGCAGTAGGTGAGGAACGCGATCTGCTGTTGTTCCAGGCCGGTCCCCCAGTTACTGCCCTTGTCGGTCTTCATCACCATCCAGGGCGGGACGCCGAACCATCGACAAATCTCCTCGATGCTGTGCCCTCTCGACTCCAGCAGCTGCGCGTCAGCGGGGTTGATGCCGATCATCTCCGGCTTCACGCCTTGCTCAAGCACAGGACTCTTGCCAGCGTTCAGCGCCCCGGAGATGGTCTTGACGTACTCACGAAACTCAACGCGCTGGGCCGGGTTAAGTGTCTTGTCGACCGAAAACGCGACCGTAGGCATCATGCCGTTGCGGAAAGTGCTGTTGGCCGCGTCGTCTGCCGACATCGCCGAGCCAAACACATCCGCGCCGTAGCGAATGGCTGAAAGGCCAACCCGGCCGTCCAAGGTAAAGGCCGGGATGTGCAGCATGTTCTGCCGCACAATCTCCCGGCGCGCCCCTTTTCGCGGCCTGAAGAAGTATCTCAGCCGGCCGTCATCATCAAACTCAAGGTCGACTCGGGACGGCATCAGGAAGTCCAGCGCAATGACGCGACCTGCAGATCGGTGAATCTCGCAGTAAGCATTCCCCCACAACAGCATCGAGGCAACGACTGCCTGCCAGAAGTGGAAGGCGGCCATGTCCTCGTTGGGGCTGGTGTGCACCACGTCGTACAGCGGGAAGTCCCGTGCACTCTCACGACTACCATCAGGCATCCTCCGGTAGATGCTCAGGGGCAAGCCCGCAACCGAGGTGGAGATGATGCGGACGCAGGCCCACACTGTGGAAAGCCGCATCGCCTTGTCGACGCTGACCGATTTTCCGCTACTGGACTGAGCCCCGAGAAACGCGCCCCAGAAGCCGCCATCTGACAGCTTGATGCTCTTGCCCAACCATTCGCTCATGCTGGCTGATGGCTTGGCAGCCGCAGCCCCCAAAGCCTGGGACAAGGTTTTAATCACTGGTCAGCCCTCGGCGAAGGAAACCGGCGATGCAGAAGAAACTCACAGCTCCTGCAATCAAGGCCCAGCCAGTACCGGCCAGCACCCATACCCCAGCACATGCAAGGGAGAAAGCCACCAGAGCGCAGGCGATGAAAATGTGAAGTGCGTTCATACGATCAGTGGGTCCCGAATGCCAGCCATGAAGTTGTCCATTCCCCCGCGTCCCTCAGGATTGAGGCTGATCAGAGAAACAGCGTTGAATGTAGCCATTAGCGGGTCGATCTTCGCCGTGCCCGAGGCTTGCTTGGTGATCAAGAAGGCGTTGGCTGACGGCACCCCTTTGGCGTTGCCGCACGACCAGGCCATGAGCGGCTGGCCGCAATGCAACAGCGTGCCCTCAGCGAGCTTGCGCTCCGTCGTCTTGATCGCGCCGGTAAGTTTCCAGCCTTGGGAGATGCCAACGATCTTGTCCTCTTCGACACCAGCGTCGGCCAGGGCGTCGAGAACAGAACCAATCCCCGCCGGGTCGAGCCCGACCTTGTCCAGCAAGCCGGTCTCGTTGATGCGGGCGACGATGGCTGCGAACTGCTCCACGTCCTCACCGATGCGCTTGACAATGGTCAGATCGCCCACCGCCTCGAGATCCTTTAGCCGCGGGGCTTCGGACTTGCGACGCTCAAGGACCGACGGGTGGGCCCAAGCGTGAGCCCAGTGGAACCAACGGCGGGTGCTCGCTTCCCGGCCGACGACGGCAAGCCCAAGCAAGTCGTCGAGCCCTCCTCCATCACCACCCACATCGATGACTTCACACCGCTCAAGGATTTCATTTAGGTTGAGCCAAGTGGCTGCCTGTGGCTCCCAGAATTCGGCACCAACCCAGGCATCAGACATCAGGGCCAGGCCGATCTCGATGTTGAGGTGCTTGGCCAGGAAACCACGCAGCTCCGCCTCCCCGTCGATCTCCGCCTGCATGAACAAGCGCTCAAGCGTTGGGCGGTCGACTGAGAACCCCATATTGGGATTCACCAGGTGGAAGTTCTCTGGCTTGCGGGCATCACCGCTGTCGATCATCTCCTTGGAGAATTCGTAGATGATCGGCAGAAAGCGATTGTCGTTGATCCGGCCATCACGCACGCCGCGTGCATAGTTCAGCTTCGACCGGAATACCCCAGCGGGCGGTTCGTTCGACTGCGTGGTCAGCCAGATAACGAAGCCTTCGGGCCGGGACAGCAGACCGCCGGTGGCCTCCCGAATCATGTCGGCCGCTTTCGGGTTCTTGCCGAACAACCAGGCCTCATCGATCAGCACGCCCACGGCCTTTTTGCCGCCCACCACGTCGCTGTCAGCGGCGACTACCTTCAGCGTGGCGCCGGTCTCCCGATGGGTGATCAGTCGAAGGTGTGGCTGCACATGCAGCAGATCCTTCAACTCGTCATCATTGTTGACCATGTCCTTGGCCGGAACGAAGGCGTTGTCGGCAATCTCTTTGGTCGGCGCGAGGATGATGAACTCTGCCGACATCCGCCAGTTCCGGACCAGGGCTGTCAGCATGATCGCGGCGGCGATGGTCGACTTGCTGTTTTTCTTTGGGATGCAGAGCATGAACTCCCGAATCAGGCGTTCACCGGTCTCGCTGTTGTAACTGCCAAAGACAGCACCTGCGAAAGCCAGGACCCATGGGGCACATGCGCTTTCGATAGTTGGACTGCCCGGGGCATCGACAATGCGAAGGCCCTTGAAAACCTCGAGGCTTTCTTCTGCCTCCTGGGGAAAGAGCGGTTCAGGAATGATGGATTCGCTGGCAGCCAGACGCCGCCACCAGTCAGGACAGGCCGTGGTCCAAAGCATGAGTCACCCCTTGACGACTGTGAGGGGCGGCTTGCTCTGGGAGTACTTGCCTTTGCCCGCCTCTTTCGCGGCTTCCGCCTTCTGCTCTTTCTTGCCTGCCTCGGCTTTCTTCCCGTAGATGTACGGCACGGCCGTCTGCGCAGCGTTGCGCCGGTCGAAGACTTTGGCCCGAGGCTCGTTCATCAGCGCAATCAACCACTCGAGCGGATCCTGTGTGTCTGGAAGACAGCTCAGGAACTCGCCGTCCGCCTCGTTGACCTCGACAGGGTCTTCAGCGGCATCATCGGCCTTCGCTTTGCCTCTACGTTTTTTCGGCTCAGGGTTAACACTGAGCTCTGCTCTTCGAGCGAGAATTGCGGCCACAATTTTCGGATCAGTAGCCCAACGCGAGCCAGCCGCTGCAGCTGCCGAAGGCTTGCTGCCCGCGGCTTCGGCCGCTTCTTTGTTTGACGCACCCCGGGCCTTAGCGTCAACAAACTGTCGCTGTTTGTCTGTTAACACCATTAACAAAAACCTTTAGGGGGGAGAAAAATGTATACGTGGGGTCGGTGGCGGTCTAGCTAGATGGGAATCCCAAGCTTTGACCCCCCTACCCCTTTTTGAAGCACGCCACTGGCGTGCCATAGTCTATCGCGCCGGATTTTGGCGATCCGATGAGGTGTCAGCCCCCCACTCCTGCCGCCTCTTCGGCCTGCTTGACGGAGTCATGGCAAGGCTTGCAGAGACTCTGCCAGTTGGTCTGATCCCAGAAGAGGATCATGTCTCCACGGTGAGCAACGATATGGTCGACAACCCTGGCGGCAGTTATGCGGCCGCTCCGCTCGCAGTAGATGCACAGCGGGTTGTCGCGCAGGTACTGCTCTCGTGCCTTCTGCCATCGGTAGTCGTAGCCACGCTGGGAACTGGTCATACCGCTTCGCCAACTGCCTGGGTTCACCACCTTGACCCTAGTACTAGTGCTCTCCAGCAGGCGCGGACTGATCGTCTTGAGTCTGCCCATCAGCGCAACTCAACCACGATGGCGCGCTCGATCCAGCGCATGACCCGGGCCGAGTCCGGCTCGCGCCCAGTGAGGTGGGACATGACCAGGACGCCGACCAGGTAGTACTTCAGCCACCAGCGTTGGCGGCAAACGATTGTTGCGGTTACACGGGCCATGGGTTGCGCTCCTCATCTCTTGTACCAGGTCAGCTGGTAGCACGGCGCATCGGGCAGCACCTCGGCGATCGGCCAGCGTAGGCAGTCCATGTGCTTGCGATCTTGTCGCGTGCGGCTCACCCGCAACGTCTGCACCAGGTAGGCGGAACCAGCAGCGGTAGTGATGAAGTCGCCAACCGCGATACCGTCAGCGCCGTCCACGTACAGCTTGCAGGGTGTGTAAGGGGCTCGATTCCTGGCCACCGGTCACTCCTCTCGGCGCATCCCGACTTGGCCGGCGATATCGGCAGCGCGCTCACGCACCTCCAGCACATGGCCGTCGAACGTATGGACAATGGCGCAGACGCCGTGCCACTGGGAGCTGGTGCCAGCCTCCTGCACGCGAGCGATGGCGCTGGGAGCCACGAAGTGATCGCGCCCTTTGTTGTCAGTCAGGTTGATCATTGTTGGCTCTCCGCCTGCGCTTTGTTGAGGGCTTCGTCGGCCTTGTCTACCGCCTGGGTCGCCGTCGTGGCTGCCTTGGAAGCCTTGGCTGCGGCGGTATCTGTGCGGCGTGTCAGTTCGTCCAATCGCTGGTCCCTCTGCTTGGTCGCCTCGTCGTACGCCTGACGAACTGTGGCAACCTGCTCCAGGTAGCTCTTGGCCAAGGCCCACTGCGCGAGCTGGTAGCCACAGAAGCCGCCACCGACGACGAGCAAAAGCGCGATCATCCAGACCTCGACGCGCCGCCACCAGCGCCTGGCTATGTACTCCAGTACGCATCTGTCCATCACGATGTACCTCCCAGCTTGGTGCGCAGCCGAGCGATCTCATCGCTCTGCAGCGTTACTCGCTCTGTGAGGCTGACTACCTGGCTGGTTAGCGCCTCGATCTTTCCTTCCATCCGACCGACTGTTGCAGCCAGGTCGTTGCGTTCCTTGGCGAACTGATCAGCCCGAGCCTCCGCCTCTTTACGGCCTCCACGCTCGATATCGAGCAGCTCATTTAGGCGACGGACGACGCCGATATCAGCGGTATCCATTGCTCTGTCGGTGGCGTCTCTGGACAGCCACTTGCGCAACCAGAGGAAGGCACCTAGCAGCACAGTGCCCGACCCTGTCAGCCAGGTGGCTGTGCCTGGGCCGAGATCGGTCGGGTCCATTGTTCACTCCTGAAGCTTGACCCACATAAATCAGGTCTTGCTCTACCAAAAATTAAGGGATAAAAAGTCGCACGTCCGGGCACACAGATCCCAGTGGATCGCTGCGCGCACCCAGAAAACACAAAAAGGATGAAAGCTTGGAAGTCGTCATAAAATGGCTCGTTTCCGCCTGGCCAATCGCCTCAGATATTCTAAAGGTGATTCCCGGCATCGTAATCTTTCCACTGAGCTGGTTCCTTGCAGTGAAGAAGATTGGCGTAAGCGCTGAGATAAGCTACTCAACCAGCGCAAGCCTTGTATCTGAGTACTTTTTTGACACGATCACGGTTACCAACCATAAAGACAAAGCTCTCACAATATTTGAGATCTTCGTGATCTATGAGAAGGATTTAATTATCCCCTTACTGACGTGCGAGCCGCCGCTTCTTGTGAAAGCCTACGAGGCAGCCAACTGCGACATACCACCAATTTCTGGCCTATCGTGCGGTGGAATGGAAATGTCACTTTTAGCCGACAGCCGTAAGCTTTTTGAGTTTTATATTTCCACGCCAAGCGGAGTCAGAAAATGCAAAACAGCACGTAGACCTAACTCAGTTACCGAAATGGTAAAAAACAACTACCGAATGATGTCTATAAAAAGAAACACCTACAATGGAGCCGTCTACTCTTCGTCGGTTGCTTATGCGATCAACTACAAGTACAACGGAAAAGAGGGTTTTTCGTTTATCACGGTAAACGGAATGATCTACCTAGATTGGCCTCTCCGAGAGAATCGTGTTCCGGAGGACTGGCTCGACTCACCGGAGACACTTGTTAGGAAGCTTAAAGATACCAATATCGCCAGCGACCTTGAAAGTTTCTCGATTGCGGACCTCAGGGATCAGTCCTTACGAGGCTTATTGCAACAACGGTTCTCAAGGCCAACGCACACGTAACAAAAACCCCGACACTATGGTCGGGGTGCGGCTGTGTCGCGTTGCTTGCAAGCTGGACACGCTGCTATGAAAACAGGTGTTTATCCGCGCGGAAAGCTTTTTATGCAGCCTCGCGCAATTGTTCAAGGGCGCAATCGATCCAAGCCACTCCAGTGTTGATTAGCTCGCGTGCCTTGGCTTCACTCATTTTGTGCTCGCGAGCGATGCGCAGCGCCGGCCACTTAGCACCGAAGTACAGCCAGACGAAGCCGCCCATTTGCGGGTTACGCTTATTCAGCCTGGCTACGGCGCCGTCTACCGCAAGTGCTAGGTCGTCCGTGATCACGTATTGTTTGAGTCCTCCTTCCGCTGGAGCGTGCTCCTTCATAAGCGCATACAGCGGGCATACGTACTGAGGCACGCCCATGCCATCCATACGCCACCAGCCCCATTGCTCGAGCATGTACGCGGTGTCACCAAGGGCCTTGTCTACGTAGGTTCGCTTTTTCATGTCCTTCCCCCTCAATCCCCGGTGTAGTTGGTGCCGCCGGCGCCGCGCCGGTTGCTTCCCTGATATGTCGCCCCAGGTCCGGATGCCTGGGGGTTCTTCAACTGCTCGATCTGCCGCGTCGCGGCCTGCAGGGCCATGCTGAGCTGGGTCACCAGTTCATCCAGGGCCAGGGCCTCGCCTGATGCAGCCGCTACCCAGCCCGAGGCGTTGCAGTGGTCGCATGGCAGGTCGTGAAACACGCCCTGAGTGACCGCTCTCCCACGGCACAAAGGGCACTGAGCCAACTCGATCACAGCCTTCTTGAAGGCCGGGCCGTGGCTCTTCCTCATCGTTTTGAATCCTCGCTAGTAACAAATTCGGGATGGGTGCTAGAGGCCTTGTCCCCTGCCGCCTGCGCCTGAATCTGTGGGATTTCGGATAAGGCCCCTGTAAGGCCGTGAATGGCACCAAAGCCAATGCCGTCTAACCAGGCATGCCACTTCTCCAGTGCTGCCCTGCGCTGCTGCATCGCTTGGGTGTGGATGTATGTGCTGGCGATCTTGCCCAGCGAGTGATTCAGCAGCATTTCGCCGATGTGCCCGTCGATACCGAGGTCGGTCCAGGTGCTGCGGGAGACTTTCCGCAGGTCGTGGCTAGTCCACTCGCCCCGGCCCAGGTAGGTGAATACAGCGCTGGCTTGGCTCTCGCTCAGGCACCCGCCGCGACGACTGGGGAACAGGTACACGCCGTCGTACCCTTCGGCCTGCTGGATTGCCCGGTAGCGCTTCAGCAGCGCACGGAGCTGGTCGGTCAGCGGCAGCCGGTGCTCTGTGCGGGTCTTGGCATTCGCTGCCGGGATGAACCACTCGCCAGCGGTGACCGATACCTCGCTCCAGCGGGCCTTTCGGGTCTCGCCAATGCGGGTGCCGTGCGCCAGCATCATCAGCGCCAGCATGGCCTTGGATGGGGCTTCGTCGAAGACCTCGGCCAGCTGCTTCATCACGTCCGCCAGGTGCACCGAGCGCAGACGGGCCGACTTCGGCAGGATCTTGGCCTTGGTGAAGTCGCTGAAGCGCATCCCGGCCATGGGGTCAGACTCGATCAGTCCCAGGCGCTTGGCTTGCTTGAACGCGGTCAGCAGCAGCGCGAACATCTGGCGCAGGTAGGACAACGACACATCGGCCTGCGCTGGCCACATCAGCTGCTTGTCCAGCGTGTCGGCAGTCACGTCGGTAAGCACCATGTCATCCAGGCGCGGCTTTAGGTGCTGAGCAATGGCGGATCGTGCGCCGGCCTTGCGCTTCACCGACAGCGAGCGGTCACGAGCCATTCGGTCGCCGTACCAGTCCAGCAGCTGACCCACGGTGGCCATACTCGAAACCACCAGAGCGGTGGACGGTTCGCGCAACAGGCGCTGACGAAGCGCGGGCAGCTCAGCCAGCACCGCCGCGACGCTCAGCTCTGGCCAGCGGGCGACCGGCACCCACTTCTTGCCGCGCACTAGGTGCCATGTGCCCCGCTCGCGGTTGCTCCAGAAGCGCAGGTACAGCCCAGGGTGACGGGGGTCGCGCAGATCGCGCACGGTCACGTCGGCGGCCTGGCGGCGCACCTCAGCCTCGCTGAACTTCACTTCGCGGGTTGCGCTCATGCGGCCACCGTCGCAGGCTGGAGCAGGTAGGCGCGAATCGCCTCGACGGCATCGATACAGCCCCGGCAGACAATCGCCAAGTATCCTTGGGCGTTCAGCGCCTGGATGTACGCATCCTGGCTGGGCGAAACCTCAGCATCGAAGAGAGGCTTGGCCTTAAATTCGATGTACAGGCCGAAATAGCCGCCACGAGCCATTGGTAGCACCAGGTCGGGAACACCAGCCTTAACGCCCTGCCCCTTCAGCTTTGCGGCGACCAACTTGTGCCGGTGCCCACCGTTCGGGACGTGGTAGATCAGCTTGTAGGCCTGCGGGTAGCGCAGTTGCAGTTCCTGCATGAGCGCGGCCTGCTCCTGCCCTTCCCTGTCGACGGGCTTTGCGCGGGCCGGCTTGGCCTTGAACGGGCGAAGGACAGAGCCACTCATGCGACCACCACGGACTCGGCCAGTAAAATCGACTGGGTGCGCATCACGCCCTCGGCGTGGTACTGACGGGCGATCTCGCGATCAATGGCCCGGCTTCGGCCATCGCAGGCATCGTGGCAGGCGCTGCAAGCCCATGCCCCCTGAAGGTCGTGCGGCTTCTTGCCCAAGCCGCAGGTGCCGGCCAGGCGGTAGTGAGCAAGGACGGTGGTCTCTGGATTGCCGTTGCACACGCCCGGAATGCGCACTTGGCACTCCCTGCCGCGAGCAGCCCTGGTCAACTTGGTTTGTCGCATGGTCAGAGCTCCTCCTTGCCACGGTGAGACTCCCACTCGAAGGGCACCACTACCCCGCCGCCCTCGCGCAGGCGGTCGTAACACCGCTCACCCATGGCGTGGCGCAGTTGGGCTGGCTCGAGGTTGGAAATCACCACCGTGGGGCGCATCTGCTCGTAGCGCCCGTTGATGATCGAAAACAGGGTTGTCAGCTCGAACTCGCTCGGCTGCTCCTTGCTGACGCCGACTTCGTCCAGAACCAGCAGCGATGGCTCGACCAGGCTGGACAGGATGTCGGCCTCGGACTGCTCGCTGTGGCGATCGTAGGTCGCCCGGATGGATTGCAGGACGGCCCCAACCGTCCGGTAGACGGCAGTAGCCGAGGTGTTGCGCATGAGCTCGTTGGCCATTCCAGCGCCCAGGTGGGTCTTGCCAGTACCGACCTTGCCCAGAAGCATCAGGCACCGCCCGGTACGTTCAATCTCCTCGAACGCGGCCACGTAGCGGGCGCAGTAGGCAAGCGCCTTGCGCTGCCCTTCGTGCTCGACGCGGTAGTTGCCCAGGGTGCGATCGGCGAAGCGCTTCGGGATCAGCGCCGAACCCAGCTTGCGGGTCATGGCCTCGCGCTTCAGGCGGGTTTCCTCGGCCTGCTGCTTCGCCTCTCGCTCAGCAATGGCGGCCTTCTCGCACTCAGGGCATCGGCCAACGATTTCGCGGCCCATAAGCATGGTCACGCGCTGTTCGAAGTCGCCGTGGTGCTCGCAGTGAGCAGGCTGGACGCGGAAGCCGGCAGCGTTTCGCACCTCGGACATGGTGATCACCGATTCAGATCGCATAGGTACCGTCCTCGCGCTCGGTCAGGCCGCCGGTGTAGTCGCGGTCACTGAAGCCGTGGTGGCGGCTGTTGGGGTTAGCAGGCAGCTGGGCGGCGAGACGCTTGGTCACCCAGTCCACCTCGAATCCGCGCCATCCGCTCTCGACGGCGACCTCCAAGGCCTGGGCAGGCTGAATGCCGAATGCCTTGCACTGCTCCAGCTTGGCATTCAGGCCGGACCAGATCCGGGCAGTCACCGGGGCTTTTGCGGCCTTGCGGACAGTCAGGTAGTCAGCGATCAGCGACTCATCCAGGCCGTGCGGGTTGTCGGCCAACATGGCGGCCTTCCCGAATGGCGCCTTGCGGTCAGCCTTGGCCGGAGTCTGCTGCCCATCGCTGGGGGGGCATGTATTTTCTTCCGAAGGAAGAAATACATAGGGGGTTAGATTCTTAGAATAAAGAAGGGACTTGGCGGTTTTGGTCTGTTTCGGCTCTTCTCCGATTCGGACCACTTGAGCCGACTCGGCTGTTTTGGTCTGTTTCGGCTCAGTGACGTAGACCCAGTCTTCCGGGTCATTCACGCCGATGTCACCCCGGGCACCACCTTCGCGAAACAACACGCGGCGGCGCAGCAGACTGGAAATCGCCTTGGACACGGAATCAGGGTGGGCGTTGATGGCCTTTGCGATGTCGGTCGCCGGGATGCGCTGGGCGCCCGCGCCGAAGTTGATGGTGGCCTTGGCCACGTACAGCACAATCTTCATCTCCCTGGCCGGAAGATCGATAGCCAACAGGCCATCCATGAGCTGGTTGTCCATCCGGGTGAACCCCCTGGACTTGTCAATTTGGACGATGTTTGTCATGCTTCTTCTCGATCTAAAGCTGTAGAGAAAGCCGCCCTGCCAGGCGGTTTTTTTTCGCCTACTGTTCAGGCACTGGATGCATGAACAGCGGGGCGGACTCACTATTGGCGCAAGGCCAGATCATGGAATATTCACTTCAGCGATCAACTCATCGCTGCCTGAGTACCCTCAAGTGCTTTTCGGGCGAATGGAATTAGGTCGGGGCGCAGTCCAGCGATAGTGATTTCGCCACCCGACGCGTCTTGCAGACGCTCCGCCAGCTCAGCGGAAGCTTTGCGATGGCCTCCGGCAAGCTGCCAAAGGTGGCCGACGGACGTATCTGCTGCTGTTGCGACTTGCTGTCGGCGCTCAATCGTGGCCCCGGCTAGCCAGCCTCGGAGGTGGTCATTCATGGGGTTCTCCTTACACATACCGGGAAATTTAGCTCATGGCTAATATTCGAGCAAGGATAATTTAGCTTTGCGCACATTTAGCAGCCAGCTAAAGACTGGCATTCTTCGCCGCATGGATATCTACGAGATTCGCAAGCACAACCTGGTAAAGCTGATTGGCAGCCAGAGAAAAGGGGCCTGTGCCGAGCGCTGGGAAATGTCGGCTGCGCACTTGAGCCAGATCCTTTCCGACAAGACGGCCAAGAACCTGGGCGATGACGTTGCTCGGCGCATTGAAGTGGTAGAAGGCCTACCCCGCGGATGGTTCGACTCAATGCCGGATGGTGGGCAAGAGGTCGAACCCGGTCCGGCGTCAGCAAGCGACCTGGTCAAGCAGATGCTCGCGAAGAGTGGCAAAGGCATATCTGACGCAACGCGCAGGCGGCTCATCGCTGCTGCAGAAGAGCCTCAAACGAACGTCATCACTGCCGACTTCTCCCGCCCAGGCCTGGTCGGTGACGAGGTGTGGATTGCCCACTACGACGTTCGAGCCGCTATGGGTGGCGGGCAGATCCCACATGACTACCCCGAAATGCTCCAGGACATTCGGGTCAGTCCTACGCATTTGCGCGAGATGGGTGTGAAGTTCAAAGAGCACTTCCACCTGAAAATGATTACTGGATGGGGCCAGTCGATGGCTCCGACCATCAAGGATCGCGACCCTTTGCTGGTCGACATCACGGTCCGCGAATTCACCGGGGATGGCATCTACCTGTTCTCCCACGACCAGCTGCTTTACGTGAAGCGCTTACAGAAGAAAGGCAAGGACCGCTTCAGGATGATCTCCGACAACAAGCACCATGAGCCCGAAGAAATTCGCGTGGATGACACGCACATCCTGGCTAGGGTGCTTTACGTATGGAACGGGCAGCCGGTGTAACCATGCCCCTCCTAACCAAACCCAACCAAGACCTCCGCCGCGACCTTCAGGGCCTAGCCTCAGACCTCAAATGGTCAGCCGTCGAGCTGATGCGAATAGCGGTTCGCCTGAGCGAGGCAGGAAACGAGGCTGACGCCAAGGCAGTAATCAGGATCTGCCAGGTGATGCAGGCTGGGGAGGATAGGCTGGCGGGGTATGGGGTGAGGTGAAGGCGGGAACAATAGCTCGGGAATAGTAACAATTGGGTGCCAGTCCGTAAGCACTGCGGAGATCACCTAAGCTCCTTCGCTCGGTTGACAAATTAGAGTTTTTGGGCAAAATGGTTGACACGCCCCTCGTCAACCGGACGCGCCATGCCAACTATTCCTGAAATCATTGATGCGGACCTTCCATTCACCAAGATGGCTGAAATTTCCAAAGCTATCGCCCTTGGCTACAGGGCTTCTGCAGCGATCATGCGCGCTAACCCTGTCCTTGGAACAAATCCCATGGCCTCATCGGGACATATTAAGCGCTCCTGCATTGACCATTTCCTCGCAGCGGTTCCTGGAGCAATTCATGGTGGCGGTATCAGTGCTCAGATTGAGAGCAACCGCAACGGGTCTTCTAGGCACATTGTGCTTCGAGCGGATCGTACGATCTTAACCGCACATCATGTTCAAAGCACCCGGTCAAAAATGATCAAGAGCTCTTTGTATAACCGGGTGCTATCTAGTCCGAACTATGATCTTTTTTCAGATGCTCACTCAGAGCATGAGGCAGCCACTCTCTGCTGTCAGTTGCTGCACGGCTCTAAGTCCACCTTGGAGTTCATCAGCCTGGTAGTTCCAGACCCTAGCTGCAAAGTGGCCCTGTACACCAGAGCGATACCACTCCCCACAATCGAAGAAATCAAAGAAGAAAAGATCGAAGACAGCATTGGGGCACTCTTCAATCAAATCTCTGAAGAAATTAAGCAACAAAGCGGCCATGAAAAAATTTAATCCCCTGCGACTAACGGAGGCAAGGCTTGCAAGCGGCATGACAATGGCGTCTCTTTCTGAGCGCATAGGCGTCAGCCGGCAGGCGGTCTCGATCTTTGAGAAGGGTGCGAAATGCCCTACCCACGAGAACCTTGAAAAAATTGCTCGAGAACTAGGGGTGGACATTGCGTTTCTTTATACTCCCAGCCGGACCATAAAGGAAATCACAACTCCATCTCACTTTAGAAGTTTCAAGACTGCCGCTAAAAAATCACGCACAAAGGCCACAATCCAGGAAGCTTGGTTTGCCGAATTTTCTCAGTACCTCCTGTCAAAGATAAACTATCCTGGAGCGAACATCTATCAATCTAGCTTTCTGGACTTTAGCTTATTGACCAACGAGGACATTGAGAGCATTGCGCTCGAGACTCGTCGTCACTGGGGGCTAGGATCTGGCCCGCTGAGTAATGTAACACGACTACTAGAAAATAATGGCGTGCTTATTGCGCAGCTCGCCATGGATAAAACCACTCAGGCTTTTTCCAATTGGAGGGGAGACCTAGCATACATCGTCACCGAAAAGGGCAATAGCAATGCACGGCATAGGTTCAACCTTGCCCACGAACTTGGGCATCTTGTAATGCATAGCTCTGTGTCTGATGAAGATCACGAAGACGATGAACTGGTCCAGCAAAAGGAAGATCAAGCAAACTACTTTGCGAGCGCTTTCATTTTCCCTAAAAACTCTTTCCTTCAAGAGTTTACATCCTGCTCCTTGGATGCACTAATAGCTCTTAAGAGGCGCTGGGGTATTTCCATAGCGGCCATTACAGTCCGCGCTCGCAATCTTGGACTTATATCTGAGAACCAGAGCGTATATGTATTTAAACAGCTTGCAGGGCTTCCAGGCGGTCGAAAGCAAGAGCCGCTCGACAAGGAAACCCCAAAGGAATCTAGCAAGCTAGTTAGTGAAATGATTGATTTTTTGGTTGGCAATGGGCGCCTCAGTCCAGATGAGATAAGATCACTTCTCCCCCTCCCTGTGCCGCGTCTTGCAGAAATGTCTGGAAAGTCAGCAGAGTACTTTATGCCACCTGAACATTCATCTTCAAATGTGATCTCATTTCAGCTTAAGCGAGCCTCTTCCTAAGCAGAGAACATTCAATCTAACCAAGCCCGCCCCGGCGGGCTTTTCATGCCTGGCGATTTCGCGCGCATGTGGCCATGCCTACAGCTCCAGCCCCTAAGCAGATGAGGCAATATGCCATCATCTGCGATAGAATCCCCCTCCTCCCGCGGCGTGCGGGAAAGTCGAGAAAATCAACAAGGGGTCATGGATGTTCGCGCTTCGTACTCTGGTGGCTGCTGCCGTTATTGCAATGACAACCGGCTGCGCCACAGGGCTCAACTCAACACAAGAATCAGAGCTCGCTAAATACCGGGCCAATAACATGGCTGTACAGGAAAAGAGCCCAGGAGGTGCTGCTGCGCTGGGCCTTCTGCCGGGTGGCGGATCGTTCTACGGTCGTTCGTACGGGTATGGCGTGGTGAACCTACTGTTCTGGCCTGTCTCGATCCTCTGGGATCCGGTCAGCGGCTACAATGCAGCGGAGTCCATCAACTACCAGGCAACCAGGGCGCATGTGGCCAGCCTGAAGCGGCACGATATGGATCTGCTCGACACTAGGCTGTCGACCAAAGAGATCGATTTGGAGCGCTATACGCTCGAGAAGCGCAAGGTGGATGACAAGTACTCCAGCCTCTGATGCCGCGCAAGGAAGCCCGCTCCACGCGGGCTTTTTCATGCATTCAGGTTTCTCCACCAGTGCCAACACAGTGAAACCTCATACGCTCCTCTACATTGGCCCGCATAGCAGTGCGGGCCGTTCTTTGCCTGGATGATCCAAGAAGGAGCTTGAATGAAGGCAGCCATATCGTTTCTCGTGCTGAGCGTCCTCTTCGGCTACGCCTCTCTGCTTCCAGCCGCAGTAATACCCAAGCCATACGGCCTATGGGTTTCGATTCCCCTTCTCTTCGCTAACACCTTCGCCGCGTTCGGGCTGACTATGAGAATCAACGACGGTAAGCTACGCAGCCTGGCTGATATCGCTGCCGCGCTGAGCGACGGCAAAGACCTCTTCCTTTCTTGGTCGATCTATATGGGATCGACGACCATCATTGCTGGCGTGATCGCGCTTCTGGTTCGCGCATGACGCGCGGATGATGGCTAATGGCCGGGATGGTAGGATGGCGGCTTTCCTCAATGAGAGAGTTATGCGAAACACCCTGACCGCATTTATCATTTCCGCAACCGTTCTGGCTGGCTGCGCGCCGATTAAACCTAGCTCCGGCGGATATGCCGCAGCGCCGGTCAAGAAAGAGCCTCACGTTTTCAAGCCGCGCCCCTACACCTATGACAAGGAATCGCCAGAGGCGACCAACTTTGCCAGTCAGCTCGATATGCCGGCTTTCCAGTGCGACCTGGAGGCGATGCTGGGTCGCGATGCTGTTAGATACGGCCTGCGCGACCGGCAAGCCGAGTACAGCAACTCATTCATGGAGTGCGTGAAATTCGCCCATGCCCAGGGCAATGAGGCTGTAACTAGGCTGAAGGCCTCCAAGATTCCCACCAAGCAGCTTGAGTTGAGCAAGGATCTTTACGCCAAATGGTCAGCCTATTTATCCTCGATGAGCCCCTACCGCCTACCTGACCAGCGTGCAAAGTCGGACTACCAGGCTGCCAAGCAGGCGCTCGCTACCGAGGTCAAGTTCTCTAAGTAAGCCAAGCATCAAGCAGAAGCCCGCTCAACGCGGGCTTTTTTTGCTGGCTGTCAGAACGGCGGCTGCTCCTCTATGGTGTCGCCGCCGATCTCTTCCTCGTTCTGCGTTCTTACGGAAACCTGTTCGTCCTCTGGTTTAGCCCACTGCAGAATCACTGATCCATCATCGCAGAAGGTCATGTCCAGGCCTTCCGTTTCGGATAGCAGTTCCATGATCGCATCCCAATCCTGGTCGCTGTCCGTGTCCAGGCGGTGAATAAGCACCCTCCTCCCCAGCTGCGCGATCGGTGAGTTGATCATCGCCGACACGCGCAGGCCTAGCCGCTCGATTCCAGACAGTTCCTCCCGCACAGGGAGCGAAATTTCCTGAAGTACTGCTGCCATGCCCTACCCTCCATTACTGTATATTCGTACAGGTATTTTTGAATCATAGCTGAATGCTAAATCGAACGTAAAGGGTCCAGGTGTATAGCTGGCCAGCCGACGGTTTGGCGCCTAGCGAAAATAATTTAGCTCTGAGCTATTGACGATATTTTAGCTTTAGGCTAAATTTCAACTCAAGCAGTCACAAACCATGGACTGACCAGGCCCTCACCGGCCGCCGCTCTTTAGCGACACAACTTTGCCGGATCGACACCGGCCCAGATTCAAAGGCAGCGATGGACAGGCCTCAACAGTCCAGAGGGGTGGCAACTGCCCCGGGTGTGCAGGGTAAAGCACCGAGATCAGTTATCCGGCGGGAAGGTCCGCGGTCGGAGTCAACAACCAGAAGAGTGCCGCGCAACCGACTCCAGTAGAGGGCCGCGGCTGAAGATTTCACCGGCTGGCCTTCGATGCTGAGGCCAGACGGGAAATCAGCCGGAGGAAACACCATGGCCGTAAACATCAGCAGATTAACCATCACTACTCCCGTAGCTACTTCCCCAACCAACCCAGTTGCACTTGAGCTAAGCGGAGCAGAAGCGATCGCGCAGCTCCCGGAAATTGTGACTGCCGTGCCCGATGGCTCTATTCGCTTCACAGCACCCACTAAAGGCGCCTCGAGCAAAAGCACCCATCGCACCCGTTGTGAGTGGTCTGAGTCAACCAACTGGACCCTGGCCAGCGCGACGAATCACCAAAATCGCCAGCAGATGACGCTCACCAAGGTCAACTCCGCGCAGAAGGTCGTGATCTCGCAGATGCATGTAAGAGGCGATGACAGCCCACCGGTGAAGGTGTTCTGGAACAAGGGCAACATCACGATGGGCTTTCGCACCACCTACAACCAAGCCACCCCGGTGAACACCACCGTACTCAAAGGTGTGCCGCTCGGGGCAAAGTTCACCGTTGCCATCGACGTTACGACACATGGCCTGGTGACTGTTTCAGCCCAGTGCAACGGTGTGTCCGGGTCTTCAGGAACCCTGCAGCTCGACGACACCTGGGACTCTCGCCTGTTCGAGTTCCATGGCGGCGTCTACAACCAGGTCGATTACACCGACTCGACTCCCGCCGCGGATGGCTCGATCTGCGTCATCAGCAGTCTCTCGCTGACCCATAGCTGACCAAGACAGCCGGAAAGACGGCCCGATCCACCTGGTCCCCCATCACCAGGCTGCATCGGAGAGCCTTCCCGACCCTACATCGAGCATGTTCAGGGAGACAGGCGGGATCGGCTCTCCAATGCAGCCCCAACGGAAGTGAATTGCAATGGCGAAGTCGTTCAAGCAAATGATCAAAGATGGCGAGGTGCGACGCGCCGACGCCATGAAGGTTCAGCTGGAGGATCTTCACGAAGAACCCGGCTTCAACCTCCGCACCGAGGGCGAAGCGCTCGAATCGGGCATCGACTCCCTTGCAGAGTTCATCGCCGCAGGCGGCCAAATTCCACCGCTGGAGGTTCGCCCTCGCGCAGAGGGCGGCGTCTGGCTTGTAGATGGTCACCGCCGCCGTCGAGCGCTGCTGAAGCTGGACGCAGCAGGCCGTCTCCCAAGAACGCCGAACAAGGAGAACCCGGCGATTCTCGAAGCTTGGGTGCCGGTGATTGCGTTTGAAGGCAGTGATGCAGATCGGGTCGCACGCATCATTACCAGCCAGGAGAACGAAAAGCTCTCCCCTCTTGAGCTGGCCGAGGGTTACAAGCGACTGAGGTCATTTGGCTGGTCAGTCGAGCAGATCGCGAAGAAGGTCGCGAAGACCCGATAGCATGTCGAACAAGTACTCACTGTCGGCAACGCGAACACCGACGTGCAGAACCTGGTCGCCGCTGGGCATGTATCGGCAACCACTGCCGCTCAGGTGGTTCGGGAACACGGCGACGGAGCAGGAACGGTGTTGGACGCAGAGTTGAAGAAAGCCCAGGCCAGCGGCAAGACGAAGGTCACCGCTGGATCAATCAAAGGCCCCTCGATTCCAAAGCCCCGCCTCGAGGCCGTTCACACAGCATCACGCAATTTGATTGCTTCGCTTGATGCAATCGACGAAGACACCAGAAGCCTCACCATTTCCACGGCACTCGTCATCGAGCTGCGTAAGGCATTGGAAAGCGCACAACCGAGATAACCCATGGGCACGATCACAAGCGGCTCCTGGATGGGCCACCTTGGGCGCGGTCTTGCGCCCCGCGAGCTGGAGTGTGTTCTCGATGTTGCCCAGGGCATGACCTCGAAGCAGATAGCCCGACACTTCGGCATCAGCGAGGGCGGCGTCGAGAAGCGCATCGCCGCCGCCATGTTCAAGCTTGAGGTGCCGCGCCGCGCAGCCCTGGTCGCCGAAGCTATGCGCCGCAACATCATCAGCCCGATGTGCTTCCTGCTCGTCGCTCTGGTCGCCGCTCACGCCGCCATCGGCGACAGCGACCCCATGCGCCGCGATCGCCGAGTACCCGAACGCCGGATCGCTCAGGTCCGCGTTCTCCGTAAAGCCGAGTCACTCGACTACCACGCCTGATTCCCACGAGGAACATCCCATGCACCACTCCATGCAACAGCGCGTGGGCGGCCTAGCCGCCCTGCGTGCACGCTCGCTCATGGCTACTGCCGAGTTCTACGGGTTGATTGGCCTGCCAGCTCCTACCGCTCGCCCTCTGTACCAGGCGGTCGCCAAGGGAAAGGCCTGGCACATCATTGAGATCGCCACCGGCAAGACCAAAGGCTTTTGCTTCAGTCACCAGGCGGCCATGCGATTTGTTGATGCGATGGAGGCCGGTGCCGCCACCAAAGGCGTGCGGCAATGAGCAAGCGCAAACCCCACAACATGCGGGCGCGCCTGGAGCGGACTTGCCGGGCACTGGTATCGGCTAACCATGCGGCCGTGGTCAATATCGACCCCAGCGGACAGCAGGTGCTGATCAACTGGAAGAATCTCAAGCAGATCCGCGTGCGCCAGGTCGTCGACGCCGTTTGCGATATCCCGCACCGGTGGACCATCTACCTCAGCGTCTTGTGTCGGACGGAGTTCGGCGAGCGCTACAACAAGTCGATCGAGGTTGCGCCGCAGGGCAACTACCTGGCCGAGCACCTGACAGACGTAATCGAGGCTACCTACGCAGATCTGCGGGCAACGGCCAATCCAAAGCATCTGGTGGCCTCCGGCTGGATCGCCATTCCCTTCGACACAACGCTCGACGAAGCAGAGGCCGCCAAGATCTTTGCAGCTGTCGGTGCCTGGAATCAGCAGAAAGCAGCATGAAACGCATAACCGCGCGCGCCCGGCACGGCCGGCGCCAGCAGCACATCAATCTGCCGCCCAGCGGCTTGGGAGGTATTGACCATGGCAATGGACCAGGCGGGGCGCGACAGGCGCCGGCGCGAGAAGGCCGAGCGCCTGAAGGAAGAAGACGTGCGCTTGAAGGTTCGACCAGGGACTAAGCAGACCCTGCTGGAGCTGATGAAGTGGGCCGGAATCGAGGAACAGGGCGAGGCGATGACGCTGATGATTCATCACGTCGAGGCGCTCGGGCATCACGCCCTGTTCAGGATCGCGCGCCACGAAATCGAAGGTAACCGATCCGTGGCGCGGACTGAGTCGCTGCGGCTATCAGCCAGGAAGCGAACAGGACAGCACCTGCGAGCGATATGCGGCTGGGCTGACGCCACCTACAGCCAGATGATCGAGGCACTGATCCACGGAATTCACGCCCTAGGCCGGCTGCACGCGGCGAAGTTTCTCACCCCGCCGCGTCACGAAATCAGCATCTCGCCTCGCCTAGCCTTGGCCTTCGATCGGAAGAGCATGCTGATGATTCAGCTGGATCCCGGGGATGAGCTAATACAACCGCCCTACCACTAGAGTTTTAGCTTATCTACAACTCTTCCCGCCAAATGTATGGACGCACCGTTGACGTTGTAGTCGCCTTCTTGGATGAAGGTCAGGGCTTTATAGAATGGATCAAATTGATGAACAACTAGCTTGCCAGTGGTCGCCTCTGCAAGGCGGGCATATTTTCCAGACTGCTGGTCCTGCCAAGACCAAACATGAACTTCCCAGCCTCGCTTCAGGGCGCGCTCTACCTGCTTCAAGAAGCTAGTGCCGAAGTCAGATTCGTTGCCATCTCCAGTCACCAAGACCAGAACTTGGGGCGCCTCGAAATCGAGCAGAACATTTGCGATCTTCAGATGTACGATCTCGTCGACACCCTGCTCAGCCAAGCGCCCATCATCGCGGTCAACTCGATGCAGCAAGTCGGTGTTGTAGCCTTGGGCACGGGAATACTCCCAGAGCGGTTCGTTACCGGGCGGCAGAGAGCCCGCCAGGATCTTTGTCACCGGCTTGAAACCATCCTCGATCAACTTAAAGAGGTTTCGGTAGTAGATGCGAACTGATTTACGTACCGAGCCTGGCTCTAGCTTCTCTGCCGCCCTTTGAGCGCCGCCAAAAACATTCGAGTTATCGATAAAAATGTGCGCGTCCAATTTGCTCACTCCTTGACCCGGCCCCATGCCGGTCACCCGTAATACCCCATCCCAAACCAAATTGCCACCATGCCGCCACCAGCGTGGAGGGCGGCGCATGCCCAGGAGAAACACCCATGCCCATTCACCACGCTGTTATCCACCAGATCGACAAGAAGCCAGACGGAAGTCCGGCGGTGCTTCACCTCGCCGGCGCCACCATCCCCACCAGTGCAGCAATCGAAAACCTGCTGCATGACGTGGCCGACACCTACAACGCGAAACAGGGCAAGGCCTGGGGCTTCTTCCATGGTGAATCCGGCGCCTATCCGCTGAGCGGCTGGCTGTCCAAGTACATGGCAGGCAGCATCGAGTTCATCGACCTCACCCGCGAGGCAGCTCAGCACCTGACGCGGCTGATGGAAGAGTCGAACCTCACTGTGGGTGGTCATGTGCTGTTCGCCCACTACCAGCAAGGCATGACCGAATACCTGGCGATCGCCATTTTGCACCAGGTCGAAACGGTATCGGTCGCAACAGACCTCAGTGTTGCGGTTTCGCGTAACTTGGACACCACCACGCTGAGCTTCGCAGCGCGCATATGCCTCAGCGAATGGCAGAACAATCCGAAGTCGCGGCAGTACATTTCGTTCATCAAAAGCAAAAGCGGCAAGAAGATCTCGGGCTACTTCCAAGATTTCATCGGTTGCCAAGAGGGCGTCGACGGTCCCGGCGAAACCCGTACCCTGCTCAAAGCCTTCAGCGATTTTATCGAAAGCGAAGATTTGCCAGAGGAATCCGCGCGGGAGAAGACTCAGACCCTGGTCGACTACGCCACCATCCAGACCAAACGCGGCGAGCCGGTGACCCTCGAGGAGCTCTCGGAGCTGATCGACGAAGACCGCCCCAAGGCCTTTTACGACCACATCAGCAACAAGGACTACGGCCTGTCGCAGGAGATCCCCGCCGATAAGCGCACCATCAACCAGTTCCGGCGTTTCACCGGACGCGCCGAGGGCCTGTCAATCAGCTTCGAGGCGCACCTGCTGGGCACCAAGGTAGAGTTCGACCAGGAAGCCGGCACCTTGATGATCAAGGGGGTACCGACCCAGTTGGTCGACCAGCTCAAACGCTCTACGGCAGCGTGAGCGGTCTCAACGAGTAGGCCAATTGCGCGGAACGCCCCAGTCGTCTGCATCCTTGTCCGATTTAGCCTGCAGATGAGCTCTCCCTACTGTCAGTGAGTGATCGTTCAATCGGCAGATCATGAAGTAATTGCCACAAGGCACATCATGCTCGTAGACCAAAAGTTCTGAGCCATCTTCGACCAGCGCAGCCAGATGATCTGCGTAGACAGAAAGCAGCCTTCTGGGAAGCTCTTCGGGAATAGCACTTAGTGAGTGGTAGTAACTGATAAAACCAGTGGCCTCCAGCAATTCAAGATGCTCGCCAACGCGCTGAGCATCGACATAGGTGGTGCCGCTGTGGGTGAACGCGACCATTAATCCTCCGCGAAATCCAAACAGTCACAGATATCCCATTCCAGACCAAATTGCCACCATGCCGCATCCGTCGACGGAGGGCGGCGCATGCATGGAGAAAGCCATGACCCAGTTCTACCTGCAGGACAGTCGCACCGATGTTGGTGATGGGCTGATGTTCTGGGCCTTGGGCGGCGGCTACACCACCAGCCTCGACAAGGCGGAGCTGTTCACCCAAGAACAGGCCTGCGGCCATCGGGAAACAGACATTCCATGGCCAAAGGACTACGTCGACGCCCGCGCACATCTCGGCGTCGACCACCAATACATCAGCCTGGACGAAGCCCGCGACCAGTTGACCCCGCGGTGCACTGTTGCCCTGCAGATCCCTGGGCACTGGAACGGGAACGACATTGCCCTGGCCAGGTGGCCAATAGGCCACACCTTCCGATTCGAGAAGGCACACCACCTCACCCTTGAGGCAGCCGAAGCGATCGGCAATACCCCAGAGGAAGCGGTGATTTGGCCATTGGCTTACCTCGAGACAAAGGCCAGGCGCCTGGTTCACAAGCGTGACGTGAATATCAAAGAGGCCCTGCGCGGTACAGGTATCGAAATGGCGGTGCCGAGGAAGCAGCGCAAGCCCTGGCAGAGGCCGCTCAACTGCCACGGCTGTGGACGATTCATCAGCTGGGACGGCAGATTCCTCAACGACTGCCAGAACTGCGGCGCGAACAACTGCCCCTGACCCTCCAGCGCTGCCCGCCGGCGCCTCAAAGGTAAAGAGCCGGCAAGACGCCATGATTTTGCAGCAAAAGCAGAATACTCATCAGCAAATCCATGAGGTTGATGAGCAGGTCTGCCGCTTCCAGAGCGAGTTTGAATTTCTGCATTTGAGGTAAACCTCGTAAGTGGCTGCTACTGGGGTATGTGACGTTTATTTTTCCCCATGCCCCTTTCCGATTTCCTCTTGTGGGTTTTCCACCTTCCTCTATTCAACGATAACGCCTCCCCGGCGAGGGCGGCGCCTGCA
Source organism: Pseudomonas sp. RW10S2 (assembly GCF_014268985.1). Taxonomy (NCBI): domain Bacteria; kingdom Pseudomonadati; phylum Pseudomonadota; class Gammaproteobacteria; order Pseudomonadales; family Pseudomonadaceae; genus Pseudomonas; species Pseudomonas sp. RW10S2. The sequence continues at coordinate 47,949 of NZ_JABWRO010000015.1, forward strand.
ATGGAGTGTTCCATGACCATCTCAGCGCCGGTGATCCGATACCACGGCTCCAAGTTCCGACTTGCGGCGTGGGTCACCCAGTATTTCCCAAGGCATACGTGCTATGTCGAGCCCTTCGGCGGTGCCGCCGGCGTTTTGATGCAGAAGCCCCGCTCCTACGCCGAGGTTTACAACGACCTGGACGGCGACATCGTGAACTTGTTCCGCGTGCTGCAGGACCCGCAGAGCCGGGCAGCGCTGTTTGAGGCGGTGGTACTGACGCCATATGCCAGGCAGGAGTTCGAGCGCGCCTGGGAGCCGGCTGAAGATCCAGTCGAACGGGCACGGAGGACCATCATCCGTGCACAGATGGGCTTCGGCTCAGCCGGCGCCACTAAAGGCATCACGGGTTTTCGTATCGACACCAAGCGCGAGTACGGCACCGCCCAATCACTCTGGCTCGAGTATCCAGAGTCGATCGCCACAATCGGGCAGCGACTGACTGGCGTTCTCATAGAAAACCGGCCGGCGATCGAGGTCATGCAGGCGCACGATGCCAGGACAACCCTGCACTACGTAGATCCGCCGTACGTGCACGAGACCAGATACAAAAACGCACAGAGCGGCCGGTACTACCGGCACGAAATGGACGACAGACAGCACGCCGATCTGCTCAAGCAATTGCTCGAGCTAGAAGGAATGGTTGCCCTGTCCGGTTACCCCAGCGAGCTCTATGACGACACTCTGACCAACTGGACCAGGCACACCACATCAGCCCGGATATCTGCGGGCCGAGGGACAGCCTGCCGCACCGAATGCCTCTGGCTAAACCCTGCCTGCCAACGATCGAGCAGCCAATTCAGCCTGTTCGGCAGCTGACCACCACAGCGAGACCACAATGACCACAGCAATCGACCTGTTCGCCGGCCTCGGCGGATGGAGCACCGGCGCGCGCGCCGCCGGCGTCCAGGTTCTCTGGGCAGCCAACCACTGGCCTGTCGCCGTTGAATGGCACAGCGCCAACCACCCCGATACACAGCACGTCTGCCAGGACCTGCACCAGGCTCGCTGGGAGCAGGTGCCGGCGCACGACATCCTGCTCGCCTCGCCCTGCTGCCAGGGCCACGCCAAGGCCCGCGGCAAGAAATCGGGCGACCCTGAGCACGACGCATCACGCTCGACGGCCTGGGCTCCAGTAGCTGCTCTGGAATTCCATCGGTCCCAGGCGGCGGTGATTGAGAACGTGCCGGAGTTCACCGATTGGGTTTTGTACCCGGCCTGGCTGCAGGCCGTTCAGGCGCTTGGGTATCAGGCAGCGCCGCACATCGTGGACTGCGCCGACCTCGGCGTACCGCAGCACCGGGTGCGCCTGTTCATGGTCCTGACGCGCAGCAAAGCGCCGCTCCTGCTGCAACTGCCGCAGGAGCGACATGTGCCGGCAGCCAGCTTCCTCGACTTCGACGCCGGGCGCTGGTCACAGATCGAGAAGCCAGGCCGGGCCCAGGCCACGCTCGACCGAGTGCGCAACGGGCGCCAGCGCTTCGGCGATCGCTTCATCATGCCCTACTATGGAAAGGGCTCCGGAACCACCGGCCGCGACATCAACCGGCCGATCGGCACCATCACCACTCTCGACCGCTGGGCCTTGGTCGACGGCGACCGGATGCGCATGCTCAGCGCCAGCGAGGCCTTAGCTGCCATGTCATTCCCGGCCAACACTCTGCGTCCTGACAACCACCGGCTTACCATGCACATGGCCGGTAATGCGGTACCGCCGCTGGCAGGCCAGCGCGTTGTTGAAGCCCTCCTGGCTGCGGGGTGATTAAATTCAGCAACTAAAACTGCATGAAAGATAACTTCTTCACTTACCTCAACAGACCATCCAAGATTGAATCCAAACCACTCGATTTGGATCGCACAGCAAAGAACAAATTCGCAAGAGCTGGCGAGCTATGTCTCTGATCAACAATTAGCACGTCTCCCTGCAACATTGCAAAGCGAGCTTCCGAACTCCAGGTAAAATTCTCCTCATCGTGGAAATATCTATACCTGGCCTCATAAACAGCAACATCCACATTTCCATATTGGGCACAATAATAGACCGGAATGATGTTGTCGGTGGCATACGTCAAGTAACTCGGGGGCTCTTCTATCCTCCAATTCACTCGCCCCTCATTTGTATCTCGAAGGAGCTGCATAATCAGCTGATTGATTCTTTCATTGGAATTCATAGCGGCACCCTCATATCACTCACCCGCTGCCCAAGCCTAGACGCAAGCGAATTTAATTCAACACAGATCTCATCGGCATCAATAAAGTTAAGCTTTGCCAAAGGCACGACAAAAAAAGCGCCCGCCTTCGATTAAGCCTAGCCAACATCTTGTTAACCGCCTTCAACTCCTCTGAAGAGACATGATACTTCGCATTAACAAGTATGCCTTGTATTTTGCCAAGCTTCATTATTGCCTCTGAGGAAACCGTATCCGGCGATGCCCGCCAAGACTCCACCGCTTCAATGTACCCTGAGACCTCATGATTTAAGTCCTTCACAACCATAGGAAGCCTAGTTTTGGACATCAAATCTTGTTTGATTTTTTTAGTCCTTAGCCAAACCGCATAAGTCAGAAGTAGGCCAACCACAGAGCAGACCGAAGATAAATCAACGAAAATTTGTGGCAGATAGCTATCCATAAAATTATATACACCAACCTTCCGTAATTCAGCGGTAATCGTGCGTGCAACCCCGCATCTTACATTTACGCTCTGAAATCTCAAGAGGCACCTCGCGAGTAGCGCTAGGAAGCCACGGTACGTTTTCGCCCCGCACAGATTCTACTCAAGAAGTACATCTGTATTTCTCAGCTGTAAGCCCCCTCCCCTCTATTCAATTCACTGCCGCGAGCAAGCGGCGAGGAATCGTGATGCCAGAGAAAATTGAGTTGGACCTCGAAGCGATCGAGGCGGCAGCCAAGGCCGCGACGCCGCAAGAATTTGTCAGCGCCCAAGTCGGCGGGGCCGAAGAAGGCTGGATGGAATGCCCTGGGTGCGGCGGCGAAGGCGCAGTCGAGCTGACGGCCGACTACCTGAACTACGACGGCGTGGCCCTGGGCGTGCAGTTCTATGGCATTGGTGAGCCGCACGTACACGCCGAAGCCTTCTACCGCGCTGCCAGGCCTGCCGCGGTGCTGGCCATGGTTGAAGAAATCCGCAGCCTGCGCCAGCAGCTGGAGCGGCAGATGGGTGCCACTCAAGGTTACGCCCTGGTGCCGAGGAGCATGCTGCTCAGCAAAGAGGTGATCGGCGTCATCAACTTCCACTGCGGCGACACCGACCAGGAAGAAGGCGGCCAGTTTGGACAGTACACCGATGGCCGGCTGTGGGTCGGCTACGTGCTAGACGACGATGGGAACAAGGTCCATGGCCTGCACATCGCGACCGACGAATACCCGGAGGAAGGAAGCACGACGTTGATCGAGTTTCCAGAGCATGGCGCTGATCTGGAGTCCGAGCGGGGTGAGCAACCATGCGCCTGAAGAAAGCCGAACGCGAGCAGGTCCGCTTGAAGTACGGCGGCCGCTGCGCATATTGCGGCGTCGAACTGGGCGAGCAATGGCACGCCGACCACTTCGAGCCAGTGGTGCGCAACTGGGGCGAGGCGGCGAAGACCGTGCCAGCCGTCCGCCCGGAGAACCACAACCTGGCCAACATGATGCCGGCCTGCATCCCCTGCAACCTGAGCAAGCACTCGTACACACTAGAGGGATGGCGAGCGTGGATCGCCGGCCACGTCAACAGCCTCAACCAGTACCACCCCATCTACCGCCTGGCCAAGGCCTACGGCTTGATCGCCGAGACCGGGGCCGAGGTCGTCTTCTACTTCGAAAAGGTGCAGCAGCCATGACCCGCCTCGCCCTCTGCCTCCTGCTGCTGGCCACCCTGACCGGCTGCGAATTCGAGGTCTGCATCGACGCCTCAGGCAAGAACTGCAGCCAGGCCAGCGCCAGCACCTGCGAGTACAGCGCTGACACTCGGCGCCAGCTCTCCCCGCACGAAACCCAACCCGAACCTACACCCGCTGCCGCGCCGGCGGCATGGATTGATGAGAGGTATCAGCTGTGAGCAAGCCAGATTGGAAGGACGCCCCGCAATGGGCGGAATGGCTGGCCCGGGACAGCTTCGGCGAGTGGTACTGGTTCCAGGCGCTGCCGGACTGCCGGCGGGTGCTTTGGCTCGCGGACTATGACACCGAGCACACCTTGGCCGGCAAAGGCGCACCTGGCGGTGACTGGAAGGACTCCCTGGAGAAGAGGCCATGACCGACCTGATCGAAGTGAGGGTATCCAACCTGAGCGGCGCGGCGCTCGACTGGGCTGTGGCCAGTGCCCTCGGATGGCGCATGGTTCGAGTTCCCCGCGACATCGACGGAAACAACGGAGGTGAGGTACTTGCACCGCCGGACTTCAGCAAGGATTTCCATTTTCCTCCCCGCGGCGCTGTCCCGATCAGCTATTTCCTGCGGCGCTGGTCAGGCGACTGGAGCCAAGGCGGCCAGCTGATCGACGAGCACCGCGGCAGCGTCCATAGCTATCCAGGCATGGTCGGGGATGCGGCCTACAGCGGCGGCCCGGAGGGTGCGGGCATCTGGTGCTACGGCCCCACCGCCCTGGTCGCGTTCTGCCGAGGATTCGTGCGCAACAAGCTGGGCGAGTTCGTCCAGGTGCCCAAGGAGTTGATGCCATGACCACTCAAACAGCCAAAGTACAGAGCCTTATGCAGGCCTGCCAAAGCGGCGTGAACGGCAAAGGTCCGGCGATCGAGGCAGCCAACAACTTGCTTGCAGAGTGCTACGGGATGCTCGGCAAGCTCGCTGCAGAGAACGAAGCGCTTCGAAAGGACCGCGACAGCCTGCTCGAAGCCGGAGGACACCTTCTATGATCGCCCTCGCCTACATGGCCTACATGATCTACAGGGGGCCGCGATGAGAAAGGTAACCCGCACTGTCGATGACCCCACTGCCAAGTGGGGATTCCGCGTAGTACCGGCCACCTACGAGGAAGCCGAGAAGATCACCGGCTTCCGCCTAGACCGTCGACACAACTACTGCATCAACCGGGAAGGTGAAGTCGAGGTGCTGGGCGTCTGCTCTGTGGAATGCTCAGGCTGTAGATGCGACTGCTCAAGCTGCAGCTATGGCTACAACGCACACGCGCCATCCGGCTGCCGTGAGTGCGGATATACCGGCCGTGTCCGGATGTACTACGGCTATCCGCCGACCCCGCCCAGGCTCAAGGGCGCGGCCTAACCCCTCCCCCAACAACTCAAGCCCGCCGACTGCGGGCATGGAGAGACTCATGTTCAATTTCTTGGCCCGCCTGTTCAAGCGCAAGAAGAAGCCAGCACAACGCGCCGCACTCGGCCCGACCGGGTATGCCCGCGGCCACAGCCCCGCATCTGGCCGGCAAGACCCGATGCTCGACCCGCTCAACCCCATGAGCCCAGTCAGCCCTATGCATCCCATACATCTGGCGGACAGCTACGAACCGGCTCGCTCGAGCAGTTCGTGTAGCAGCCGGGACTACAGCAGCTACGACAGCGGCAGCAGCTTTTCGTCGAGCGACAGCAGCAGTTCCGGCGACAGCGGATCCAGCTCCAGCAGCTGCGACTGACCACCAACCTGCCGCCAACGGCGGCGTGGAGACCATCCCATGGAAACCGAGATCCTTTCGGACGAAGAGCTGGTGGTGATCACCGGCTACAAACCCCGGGCGTGGCAGCGCCGCTGGTTGAAAGAAAAAGGCTGGCATTTCGTCGAGAGCCGCGGTGGCCGACCCCTTGTTGGCCGCCTGTACGCCCGCCAGAAGCTCAGCGGTCTGGTGATCGACACTGTGCCGGTCGCTGCAGCTCCGCCGCCATCGCCAGCCTGGACCCCTGATTTTTCCCGAGTAAAGTGAAATGCGCCCAAGGAAGACCGAGAATCGCGACCTGCCACCAGGCATGTATCGTCGCAAGAGACAAAAAGCCAATGGCAAGGTGTGGGAGGCTCTGTACTACAGGGACAAGTCGGGCAAGGACATTTTCCTTGGCAGTGACCTGGTGAAGGCCAAGCTGATGTGGGCAGAGCTCGAAGCCAAGTCGGTACCGAAAGAGCTGACAACGATGAAGGGGATCTTCGACGAGTACCTGTTGAAGATCATCCCAGGCAAGGCCGCCAGGACCCAGAAAGACAACATCTACGAGCTTAAGCAACTGCGCACTGTGTTCGATTCGGCGCCGATCGATGCCATCACGCCGGCCATGATCGCGCAGTACCGCGATTCAAGGTCGGCCAAAACTAGAGCGAACAGGGAGATCGCACTGCTCTCGCACGTTTTCAATACCGCAAGGGAATGGGGGCTCACCACCCGGGACAACCCGTGCCTGGGCGTGAGGAAGAACAAGGAGAAACCGCGCGACTTCTATGCCAACGAAGCGGTGTGGCAGGCGGTATATGAGGAGGCCCCACAGGAGCTTCAGGATGCGATGGACCTGGCGTACCTGACCGGCCAGCGGCCATCGGACGTTCTGTCCATGCGAAAGGACGATATGGAGGGGATCTACCTGCAGGTCAGCCAAGGCAAGACCGGCAAGCGACTGAGGATCGTCCTTGAGGTAGACGGGGCGAAGAACAGTCTTGGTCTGCTGCTGGAGCGGATTATGCGCAGGACCAGCGAGCACCTGTCGCCGTTCTTCATCATCAACGAGCACGGCAAACGCATGAGCTGGCCGATGTTGCGCAACCGTTGGGCAGACGCCCGCGAGGCCGCCAGGGTGAAAGCTGAAGTCGAGAAGAAGCCAGACCTCGCAAATCGAATCGCCCAGTTCCAGTTCCGAGATATCCGACCGAAGGCGGCCTCGGAGATCAACGATCTGGGTGAGGCAAGCGTGCTGCTGGGGCACTCCAAAGAGGGGATCACGGAGCGTGTCTATCGCCGTGTTGGGGCTATCGCGAAGCCCTCGAAATAGGAAAGTTTTGGGACTGCACCCAAATAGTTTTGGGACTATCGAGATTTTCCGGCGCACAAATAAAAACCCCGCAGACGTTAATCTGCGGGGCTTTCGAATGGTGGAGGCCGAGGTCGGAATCGAACCGGCGTAGACGGATTTGCAATCCGGAGCATAACCACTTTGCTACTCGGCCTCAAAGTTCGGAGTCAGCTTTCGCTATCTCCTTGAAACCGCTCGACTTTTTCAAGTGAGCTGCGTTTCGATGGACGCCATTATGTCGGCATTCCCCTCACCTTGCAACCCCCTTGAAGAAAAAAATCTTCAAGGGGTTCAAGGTGTTAGCGCAAGCGGCCAAGCTTGCTCCAGAGCCCTACCAAAGTATTCTCCACGGCACCGCTGGCGGCCACGCCAATGCGCTCCTGCAGGGATTTACGCTCGGCATAGCGGACGTGGAACAGATTGGCGTCATTGGCGCGATCACTCAGGTACTCGTCACTGGTGCGCAGCTCGTCCACCAGCTTGCGGTTGAGTGCGGCAATGCCCAGCCACACTTCACCGGTGGCGACTTCGTCGATGTGCAGTTGCGGACGGTAGCGGGCGACGAAGTCCTTGAACAGCTGGTGGGTGATATCCAGGTCTTCCTGAAACTTCTCCCGGCCTTTCTCGGTGTTCTCGCCAAATACGGTGACGGTGCGCTTATATTCGCCGGCCGTGAAGACTTCGAAGTCAACGTCGTGCTTTTTCAGCAGGCGGTTGACGTTGGGCAACTGCGCGACCACGCCGATCGAGCCAAGCACAGCGAACGGCGCACTGACGATCTTCTCGCCGATACAGGCCATCATGTAGCCGCCGCTGGCCGCGACCTTGTCGATGCACACGGTCAGCGGAATGCCGGCCTGGCGGATACGCGCCAACTGCGAGGCGGCCAGGCCGTAGCTGTGCACCAGCCCGCCACCGCTCTCGAGGCGCAGCACCACTTCGTCACGTGGGGTGGCGAGGGTGAGCAGCGCAGTGATTTCGTTGCGCAGGCTCTCGGTGGCGGAGGCCTTGATGTCGCCGTCGAAGTCCAGCACGAAGACCCGACCCTTTTCCTCGGGCTTGGCCTTGCCTTTCTTCTTCTGTTTTTCCATCTTGGCCTGCTGCTTGCGCAGGGCCTTGAGCTCGGCCTTGTCGAGCAGACCGGCTTCCAGGCGCTCGCGCAGCTCCTTGTAGAAGGTGTTCAGCCGGGTAACCTGCAATTGCCCGCCGGGTTTGCGTCGACCCTTGCCACGCAGGTTGGCGATACCGGAAAGGATGACCAGGATGGCGATCACCACAGTGGCGGTTTTGGCGAGAAAGCTTGCGTATTCGGCAAGAAACTCCACATTGACTCCTTAATAGACCTGCGCCTGCACGACGCGTAACTGATGCAAGCATACCGGTGCGCCTGGGCGGCTGCCAGCATGGGAAAATGCTGGCAACACAGTTCAAACAACCTTTTCAAACGCTTGTATGTTTTTTCATTGACAGCCTCTCTGGCGCATCCTAACCTCGCAGCAACCTCCATCCCGGCCGGACATTCCAGTGGGCAATATCTACCTGATCCGACATGGCCAAGCCTCCTTCGGCGCCGACGACTACGATGTCCTGTCGCCGCTGGGTCTGCGCCAGAGTCAGGCATTGGGGGAGCACCTGGCCCAACTGGACATGCGCCTGGACCGCTGCCTGGCCGGCGACCTGCGGCGCCAGCAGGACACCGCACGACTGACACTCGACGCAATGGCCGCTGCTGGCTACGCGATCCCGGCCATAGAGACCGACGCAGCCTTCAACGAGTTCGATGCCGACGGTGTGATCCGCGCCCTGCTTCCTGCCCTGCTGCCGCACGAGCCCGAGGCGCTGCACGTGCTGCGCAATGCTGCGCAGAATCGCAGCGAGTTCCAGCGCCTGTTCGCGCTGATGGTGCAGCGCTGGCATGACGGCGAGCACGAGGCTCACGATGGCCTGGAGACCTGGGCCGCGTTCACCGCGCGCGTTGGTGCCGGCCTGCAACGCGTGCTGGCGCAAGCGTCAAGCCGCGACAACATTGCCATCTTCACCTCCGGCGGCAGCATCGCCGCCCTGCTCCACCAGGTCACCGGAATCACCCCAGCCCAGGCGTTCGCGCTGAACTGGCAGATCATCAACACGTCGCTCAGCCACTTGAAGTTCCGTGGCCGCGACGTGGCATTGACCTCCTTCAACAGCCAGGCCCACGTGCAGCTGTTGCGGATGCCGGAGCTTCTCACCTATCGATGAGCCCGGCCTGTTGTGCCCCGTGCACGCAACTTTCACCCAACAAGGAATACACCATGAGCGACGTAGCTAAAGCAGTCGAAGCGATGAAAGCCAAGTTCAACCCTGCCGCCGCCGCCGGCCTGGACCTGGTGTTCGGCTTCAACATCACCGACGAAGACAAGCACTACGCCCTGCTCGTCAAGGACGGCACCTGCGAGATCCAGGAAGGCGAGAACCCTGACGCCAACTGCACCCTGGTTCTGGACAGCGAAACCCTCAAAGGCATCGTCAGTGGCGAGACCGATGGCATGCAGGCCTTCATGGGCGGCAAGCTGCGCGTCGAAGGCGACATGATGCTGTCGATGAAGCTGAGCGAGCTGTTCCCGTCCTGAGTGATGCGAACACGCGCATGAAGAAAACCGAGGCCTGACCGGCTTCGGTTTTTTTTTGCCCGCAGCCTGCATCCGCCATTCATCAGGGGCAGTGATCGACCGGCAACACCCGCGTCGATATGACGTCTGGAACGCTTGTCCCAACCCAGGTTGGCCATTAGATTAGCCAATGATCCTTGCGACCGAGAATAAGGAAAACGCATGACGCTCACCGACCAGTCCACCCAGGTCCGCCCCGGCGAAGAACTCGATGCAGCCATCATCGATCCTTACCTCAAGGCGCATATCCCGGGCCTCGCAGGCACTCCGAGCATCAGCCAGTTCCCCGGCGGCGCCTCCAACCTCACGTACCTGGTCGCCTATCCCGAACGCGAGTTCGTGCTGCGTCGCCCGCCCTTCGGGCACAAGGCCAAGTCGGCCCATGACATGGGCCGCGAGTTCCGCATCCTCAACCAGCTCAACGACGGTTTCCCGTTCTGCCCCAAGGCCTATGTGCACTGCACCGACGAATCGCTGATCGGCGGTGAGTTCTACGTGATGGAGCGGGTCGAGGGCATCATCCTGCGCTCGGACCTGCCGCCCGAACTGAACCTCGACGCCGGCCGCACCGAGGCGCTGTGCAAGAGCTTCATCGACCGTCTGGTGGAACTGCACCAGGTCGACTACAACGCCTGCGGCCTGGCTGACCTGGGCAAGCCCGAAGGCTACGTGCAGCGCCAGATCGAAGGTTGGTCGAGCCGCTACGAAAAAGCCCTGACCCCGGATGCGCCGCGCTGGGAACAGGTGATCGCCTGGCTGCGCGAGAAGATGCCCGCCGACCACTCACGCCCTGGCATCGTGCACAACGACTACCGCTTCGACAACGTCATCCTCGATGCCAGCAACCCCATGCGCATCATCGGCGTACTGGACTGGGAGATGGCGACCATCGGTGACCCGCTGATGGACCTGGGCAACAGCCTGGCCTACTGGATCGAGGCCGACGACCCGGCACCGGTGCAACTGATGCGCCGCCAGCCGAGCAATGCCCCGGGCATGCTGACTCGCCGCCAGTTCGTCGACTACTACGCCGAGCGAGCCGGCATTCGCATCGACAACTTCGACTTCTACTACTGCTACGGCCTGTTCCGCCTGGCCGGGATCGTGCAGCAGATCTACTACCGCTTCTTCCACGGCCAGACGCAGGACAAGCGCTTCGCCCAGTTCATCCACATGAACCGGCTGCTGGAGCAGATGAGCCTGCAACTGATCGGCAAATCCACCCTGTAACCGGCGACAACAAGGAAATCCAGCATGTCCAAGACCCAACTGTTCGACCTTGACGGCAAGATCGCCTTCGTTTCCGGCGCCAGCCGCGGCATCGGCGAAGCCATCGCCCACCTGCTGGCCCAGCAAGGGGCCCATGTGATCGTCTCCAGCCGCAAGCTCGACGGCTGCCAGCAGGTCGCCGACGCCATCATCGCAGCCGGCGGCAAGGCTACGCCGATGGCCTGCCATATCGGTGAGCTGGAGCAGATCCAGCAGGTGTTCGCCGGCATCCGCGAGCAGTTCGGACGCCTGGATATCCTGGTCAACAATGCCGCCACCAACCCGCAGTTCTGCAACGTGCTGGACACCGACGTCAGTGCCTTCCAGAAGACTGTCGACGTGAACATCCGCGGCTACTTCTTCATGTCGGTCGAAGCCGGCAAGCTGATGCGCGAGCACGGCGGTGGCAGCATCATCAACGTGGCGTCGATCAATGGCGTGACACCAGGCTTGTTCCAGGGCATCTACTCGGTGACCAAGGCTGCGGTGATCAACATGACCAAGGTCTTCGCCAAGGAGTGCGCGCAATTCGGCATCCGCTGCAATGCCCTGCTGCCGGGCCTGACCGACACCAAGTTCGCCTCGGCGCTGGTGAAGAACGACGCCATCCTCAACGCCGCCCTGCAGCAAATCCCGCTCAAGCGCGTGGCCGACCCGAGCGAGATGGCCGGCGCGGTGCTGTACCTGGCCAGCGACGCGTCGAGCTACACCACCGGCACGGCGCTCAATGTCGACGGCGGCTTCCTTTCCTGATCAGCCCTTGCGCGCCTGCAGCGTGTAGCTCAACGGCAGGCGCTCGGGCCGCTC